>CALJMC010000001.1 GCA_937982385.1 uncultured Rickettsiales bacterium
GTTGAGCTTTTCTCAAAAATCATTGCGAGTTTTTTGGAGTTTAGCATCGCATGTGGGCGGCCTTCTTTGCGGGCAGCTTTCATCTCACGCGCGGAGTCAATCATCAGGCGCAAATCAGTGGCATCAATGTCTTTCATATCAAGGAAATGTTTAATATTGGTCATGATTTGTCCTTATATAGTCAGAGTTCTTGAAACGTTATGGAGAATCACCATCGCTTCATCAATGTGAGTTTGGTCGATGATGAGTGGCGGCAAAACACGAATTACATTGCTGACTGCCGGCACCACAATGAGTCTTTCTTCGCGGAGGCGTTCGGCGATTATATGTTTATCTGCGCCGTCTGTCATCACCAGCCCAAGCATTAAACCGCGCCCACGTACATCACTATAAAGCGAAGGATAGGCTGTGACGAGCGTTTGCAATTGTTCTTTAAGCTTAGTGCCAATGGTTCTGGCATTTTCTAGATGTCCGCCATTCAGCAACTCGTCGAGCACCGCTTCACCCACTGCAGAGGCGAGAGGATTGCTGCCATAGGTTGAGCCATGGGTGCCACGTGTCAATCCGCGGGATGCATGGTCAGTGGCTAACACAGCTGCGAGCGGAAAGCCGCCACCGATGCCCTTGGCACAAGTGACGATGTCGGGGATTACGTCGAATTCTTCATGTACAAACAGGTTGCCAGTACGTCCGAAACCGCATTGTATTTCATCGAACACGAGCAAGAGGTCATGTTGATCGGCAAGTTTGCGTGCTGCTTTGATATATTTATTGCTATGCGCACGCACGCCGCCTTCACCTTGAATAGGCTCCAGCATAATCGCCGCCGTGTGAGGGGTTATTGCGGCTTCCAGCGCGTTGATGTCGTTATAAGGCACATGGTCAAATCCGCGTAAGAGGGGTTCAAACCCTTCACGGCTTGGTGCATGGGCGCAGGCTGATAATGCACCTGTTGAGCGCCCATGAAAGGCACCTTCTGCGGTGATGATGCGGATTTTATCCGGTCGATCACCTACATAATGATGACGGCGCACCATTTTGAGGGCAGTCTCTATTGCTTCGGTACCTGATGAACATAAAAATACATTATCGGCAAAGGCGGCAGCATCCACCAGCTTTTGTGCATAGTTATTGAGTGGTGCGTTGGAGAATAAATTGGAACAGTGCCATAATTTTTCGGCTTGGGCTTTAAGTGTTTCAACGAGTTTAGGGTGCGAGTGACCCAACACATTGACCGCAATGCCTGAGCCAAAGTCAAGATAGCGCTCGCCCGTATCGTCAAACAGGTACGCGCCAACGCCGCGTTCCATCGTAATATTTGCTCTTCTATAGACAGGTAGAAGTGGGGAGCGTTTCATTACGCATATCCTAGGTTTATTTGAGAAAAGAAATCGATTATCTCCCTAGCGCTTGCTAAGTCAAGAAAAACAGCTTTTTTACTGTCATAAAAATGTCATGATGATGTGGTATTGTTGCAGAACGTCATGGTTTTAAGGATAATAACTTTGCGGCACTTAAAGTATCGGCGGATGTTGCTAACCCAAAAGTGATGTTAGATAAAGTGCAAAAAGAACATAAGGACATGCTCACAGAAATGCAAGCGGGTGGCTATGAGGTTTTGGGTGAAACTGAGGCACTAGCAATAGACAAGCTATACCTTTAAACGCCAACCTGTGGAGAAGAGTCTTGAGACGGTCATCATCATTATAATATTGGCGACAATCAATACTGTCATACCGGTTTCAATGTTACCGTCTGCATGGCCTGTGAGGGCATAGCGGAACCCATCAATCATGTAGAAGAAAGGGTTGTAATGGCTGACCGTCTGCCAAAATTCGGGCAGGCGATGGATGGAATAGAATGTGCCCGACAAGAAGGTTAGCGGGGTGATGATATAGTTGGTGAAGGCAGACATTTGGTCAAAGGTTTGCGCGACCACGCCACCGAGCATTCCGAGCAATGCCATCAGCATGCTCGACATGATAAGATAGAACACGGCAAGCCACATATTGTGAGGGCTGAAGGGGACAAAAATATAGACCGCAATACCCACTGACAACGCTACAAATGACCCTCGGATAATGCCGCCAGCGGTCATAGCGATGGTAATCTCGAAGCCTTTGAGCGGTGGCATGAGAATGTCGATAATGACGCCTTGGATCTTGGAGAGCATGAGAGAGGATGAGGTGTTGGCGAAGGCATTTTGTAGCACGGCCATCATGATGAGTCCGGGGGCAACAAAGCTTGCAAAGTCTAGGCCTCCAACGCCACCGCGCTGCTCGCCTAACGCCAATACAAGGACACCGAGGAATAAGAGGGATGTAATGATAGGTGCGAGAACGGTTTGGTTCCATACTTTTGAAAATCGCCAGATTTCACGACGGAACAGTGTCCATAATCCGAGCCAATTTATTGCTTCTGAGGTGTGTGATGTTGTCATGAGAGCGTAGCTTTCCTTTAATTCATACATAACTTAAGTCACTAAGCCTTGTGACCATTTGACGAATCAAAACATATAAGGTTTGAATCTTAAAATAGTATCATTAACTCGCTGTGATATTGAGGACAGGCTCGTCAGTGATGCGCATATCGAGTGTAGGAGCTGTTGCGGTAGATTCGCTTTTCCATGTTACCCTGTCAAAGCTGTTACATGTGCCACAATTGAGATGCCATTCACCTGTGCGGTGTCCGCACGTTCCGCATGTCCAAGCAGGGTTTGCATCTGCTGATGCAGCTGCCTGCATGTGGTTTGATGCGAGTGACTCTTTACCTTGTTTGCTGGCGATCATAGCAAGCACACTATAGACACGTGATTGTTTGGCGAGTGCTAATGCTTGTTTTGCGTGGGCTTCAGCGTCGCTCCATTTAGAGGTGCGGATGGCAAACTCAGCTAAAGCAAGATGCGTCTCGAGATGGCGTGGTTGTGACTTTACAAAGCTTGCCATATATTTTCCCTGCTTTTTCTCAGGCTCGGCCATAATGAGGTCAAGTGCTGCAAGAGCAAGGGATGGGTGTGGTTTTTCGCGCCATGCACGCCCTAAGGTCGAGAGTGCTTTCTTGAGTTGGTCCGTACGTCCATAATGTTCAGCAAGCTTCACACTGTTATTAGTAAATGCAGGCGCGTTACGGAAGGATTGTTCGCGCAATAGTAGCGCTTTTTGCATTTGATTTTCGACCTCATGCCCGGCTGCTTTTGTTGCATAAACCAGTGCTAGTAAATGGTTTGCACGTTCACGAGAGAAGGCTTTGCGGCTCTTGGCTTGATTAATGACATTTTCTGCTTCAGCCCAGCGTTCTTTTTGGATATAGAGATTCAACAACATAAGGTTGCAGGGCGTATTTGATGGCTCAATGCGACGCGCACGTTCAGCATATTCGAGCGCTTCGTCGGTTTTGCCGTCTTTAATCGCAAGGTTGGCAAGCGCGCGGGCAGCTAGGAACCCTGTTGGTTTATGTTCCAGCATGCCTTCTAACTCTTTCGTGGTGCCGAGCGCATCGCCACTGCGATAGGAGATCTGTGCATTAAGCAGTTGAGTGAGGGGAGAGTGTCCCAAAAACTTCTCAGCTTTTTTGGTGTATTTGCTTGCGGTGCTGTCATCTGAAATGGCGAGTGAGGTAATGGCCATCGTAACGGCCTCAAGCCCACGCTCATGATTTTTCTTTTGGCTCTTCATGCGATAGTTCAGAGGTATGTTAAATAGGCGAGCGACTAAACTGACCAGCATAATGGTGCCAAGCAAGAGGGCGAAAACAGCTATCACCATCACCAAGATTGGCGCGCTGATTTCATAGCCCATCCATTCCACTTGGATAGTGCCAGGGTTATTATTGAGCCATATGGCACCTGATGCCAAGCCTATGAGCAATATTGCCCAAAAGAGTATGCGCATCATAATGCGTCTCCTTGTGCGAGATGTTTAACCATGCGTCCTGCGACTGTATTGGCGGTTTGATGTTCTTTGGCGAGTGTTACCCAACTGGCAAAGAATTCAGCGGCATTGGGAGAGAGTTGATCTAGTTCAGCCAAGGCTTCGTCAATATCACCCGAATCAATTTGTGCCTCTGCACGTGCAATGATGGCTCCATCATCGTCCCCCTGATGATTTGTCCCCACTTTACGAATATGGATGCTTGAGGTGAGGTTATGTATGGTTTTGTCCCATACGGATGCATCTTCATTCGTGCTTGCTATATGCAGATAATCACGTGCAGTTTGTGTGAGGCGTTCGGCTAGCTCTTCAGCCTTTGATACTTGTCGCGTCGGCAGTGCGTCCAGCGTTGCGATGCCTCGGCTAATAGTGAGGGGCGTGTCTCTCATATTGGCGAGCTGCATAAGTGATGCCTCGAAGTTATCACCATTGGTAATCGCAAAATTCAATCCTGAAACAGCAGCATTGAGTGTGATATGGTGCTGCTGTTTTTTAAGCATTTCAACTTGACGTTTAAGTGAACGATTTTCGGTTCTGAGGTTTTTTACTTTGTTTGATAGCT
>CALJMC010000002.1 GCA_937982385.1 uncultured Rickettsiales bacterium
CCGCGCTGCGGGCGCGCGCGAAGTGCTTTTGGCGTGCCAGTAAAGCGAATTTCTCCCTTATCGAGTACAGTGATACGGTCGCAAATATCATCAATATCTGTGAGAATGTGAGAACTGAAAAAGAGCGTTTTTCCTTCTGACTTCAATTCAAGTAAGCGTGCTTTTAAAAGGGCGCGTGCGCGGGGATCCAAGCCACTCATAGGTTCATCAAGAATAAGTAACTCTCTGTCTGCCATGATGGCGCCAAGAAGGCCTAGCTTTTGCCCCATTCCCTTTGAGTATGAGCCGATAAGATTGCGCAGTGCTTCGGGCTTGAGGTCGAGACGTTCCGCCTCTTCTTCCCCTTTTTTCTTGTCATAGCTTAGTCCGTAATAGGCAAGTGAAAGTGAGAGATATTCGTGCCCTTTAAGATATTGAGACGGATGGAACTTTTCTGGTAAATACACAACATTTTTGCGTGAAGCAACGTCTTTTGACGAGGCGCCTAAAATATCGACGGCTCCTTCACTGGCATGCAGAAGGTCTAGAATGATTTTAATGAGTGTGGTTTTGCCAATGCCATTAAGGCCAATTAACCCAAAAAACTCACCTTTTTCTATGGTTAGGGACACGTCTGTTAAAACCTGCGTTTTACCAAAACGATGAATCACATTGTCAATATGCAGTGCACTCATAGGTAACGACTCTCTAATGATGTTTACTTAAGTAAGGCAATTCTACAGTGACATCGTTGATTGTCAATCCATGAACCGTCATACAGGCGCTAGATGGAGGCATGTTTCTTGGCATGGCAGTGTTAATATGCAACAATTCTGTTGTGAGTTCTGCGTTAAAGGCATGTGGAACCTTGGTATTGCCTGAGTCTGTTTGCGAGATTCAAATTATATGCATAATATGATATACTGTAATTTCACATAAAGAGTTTTTTACTATGAATGATTGGCCAGCAAGTTTCGGAGGATCGAGCGATAATTCGGCTTCATCTGAGGGTGTTCATGAGTCTCAGCACGGCAGCTTTGGTAGCAAAGCTGGTGAGCCAGCCGCAGAGGTGCCTGTGTTGGAACAAGCTACACCTCACGAGCCGCTTGGCCAGGATGAATATTACGCGCCTGTTGAAGAGGCTGCGCCAGCACCAGTGACCCCTCCTTTTATGCCGTCATCACAAGGCGCTCCTGAAGCGTTTCCCTCGTCGTCACGATTGGTTCAAGAGGCGTCAAATGTTGAAGTGGCGGCTGTAACCGTTATGCCTGATATGAGTCATCAAAGCTTTGCGGAACATAGTCAAGGGATGCGTCTCGGCGAGAAGCTGATTGACCATGGGTTTGTTAAAGCAGCGGAAGTTGATGTTGCTCTCGAGAAGCAAAAGGAAAATGGGCAGCTGATTGGTGAGATCCTTGTCGATATGGACACAGAAACCCAGCTTGAGCATTCAGATATTGAACGTTTATTGGGGAGCCAAATTCCTGAAGAAGCGCTATTGGAGCCAGTCCAGCCTGAGCGGCTCGTTGATGATTCGTTGGCAGTGGATGGTCCTGAGGGCAGCAAACCTAAAAAACGCTTAGGTGAGCAGCTTATGGAATTGGGGTTGATTGCACAAGATCAGCTTGATATTGCCTTACAAGAGCAAAAGCAGACGGCAAGTGGCAAGCTCATTGGTGATATTCTCGTCGCGATGAGTTTTATTACCGACTCAGCATTGGCAGAGGTACTCGCAGAATCCACAGGTTCGGAGCGTTTTGATGCGGCAACAGCATTCTTGGACCCTCAGCTTATCAAGATGATTCCAAAAGATGTGGCCGTTCGCAATAAAATTATTCCGGTTTCTATTGCTGATGGAAAATTCAGAATAGCGATGTCGGATGTTTATAATGTGCTGGCGATTGACCAAGTGCGCCGTTATATGCCTGACAAGAGCTTAGAGATTATTCCGCTTTATTGTACCGATGCAGAAATTCAAGAGCTGATTGGTCAATATTATGATTATGAAATCTCCATTACAGGTATTCTAAACGAGATTGAAACTGGTATCCGTGAAAATAGTGCCAATAGCTTCCTCGATGGTAGTCAAGAAGGCTATGTAAGCCCAACCGTACGTTTGGTGAATGCATTGCTGATTGATGCGATTAAGCAAGGTTCATCAGATATTCACTTCGAGCCTGAGGGAACCTTCCTCCGTCTGCGCTACCGTATTGACGGGCAGCTGGTTCAGGTGCGAAGTTTTCACCGTGATTATTGGTCGGCCATTGTGGTGCGTATCAAAATTATGTCAGGCATGAACATTGCGGAAACGCGCATGCCGCAAGATGGTCGTATTAATTTTATCTTTATGGGGCGTGAAGTCGATTTTCGTGTGGCGACCCAGCCGACAGTGCATGGCGAAAATATTGTGATGCGTCTTTTGGATAAAGATTCATCATTGGTGCCGCTTGAGGATTTGGGTTTCAGTGACCATAATCAGGCGATTTTGAAAAAATCTCTCAAACGCCCTGAAGGTGTTATTATCGTAACGGGGCCAACGGGTTCGGGTAAAACCACGACGCTCTACTCCGTCTTGAGTTATATTAATAATATTAATGTCAATATTATGACACTGGAAGACCCCGTCGAGTATCAGCTTCCTCTCATTCGCCAGACGAATGTGAAGGAAGGTGTGATCGACTTTATGACGGGCATTAAATCACTCATGCGTCAGGATCCTGACATCATCTTTATTGGTGAGGTGCGTGATGAAGAGACAGCGCTCATGTCAATCCGTGCAGCGATGACGGGGCACCAAGTATATACCACGCTCCACACCAATGACGCGGTCGGTGCAATTCCTCGTTTGAATGATATTGGGGTGCCTTCTCACCTGCTTTCAGGTGCTCTTATTTGTATTGTCGCTCAGCGTTTGGGACGTAAGCTCTGCACGAAATGCAAAGAGCCTTATTCTCCAGAAGCTGATGAACGCAAGATATTGGGGCTGCCTGATGATAAGGAAGTGACTATTTATCGCGCCGTTGGGTGTGAAGCCTGTGGTCAGCGTGGCCATAAAGGTCGTACCGCGATCATGGAAATCCTACATGTTGATAATGAAATGGACGAACTTATCGCCATGAACTCATCACGTTCACAAATTATTGAACATGCGTTGCAGCATGGGTTCAGGCCGATGGCGGATGATGGCATTCGAAAAGTACTAGATGGTGATATGGATGTTCCAGAGCTTATCAGGCGTATTGATATGACAGCGCGAATGTAACTAATTTTTACGGAGTAGTAATGCAGAATTATAACTATGTTGGACTGAATCATAATGGGCGCAAGGTGCGCGGTGAAACAGTTGCCGAACATGAATTTGATTTAGAAGCGCGACTTAAAGAAATCGACATTGATTTGATTTCATGTCGCACAGTTAGAGAGCGTAAGGCGGGCACATTTGCAAAAGTAAAATTGAAAGACATGATCGTTTTTTGTTTGCATATGGAGCAACTCGATAAAGCCGGTGTTCCATTGCATGATTCTCTCGCCGATGCACGTGATGCGACAGATTCTCCTAAATTGAAAAATATTCTTGCGTCCGTTTATGAGGCAGTAAAGTCTGGGACGCAATTCTCTGTGGCACTCTCTGCGCATCCAATCGTGTTTGATGATATTTTTGTTGGTTTGATTGCCGCAGGTGAAAAAACGGGTAATCTGAGTGAGGCATTCGGAAATCTTATTGAGCATATGAAATGGACGAATGAACTGCAACGTAAGGTAAAAAAAGCGATTCGCTACCCAATTGTACTCTTCGTTGTATTGACATCAGTTATTACAATCTTGATGCTGTTTGTGGTGCCTAAACTTGTAGACTTTATTGTCAATCAAGGGTTTGAAATCCCACTCCACACAGAATTACTTATTAAGTTTTCCGCCTTCTTTGGAGAATATTGGTACTATTGCTTGTTCACTCCAATTATCGTGTTCCTTCTCCATAAATTCTTCTATCGTGTGTCTGAACCCTATGCCTACTTCGTTGATGATAAAATGCTTAAAGCGCCCATTATTGGCCCCGTGATTCGCAAAATTAACCTGGCGCGTTTTACGCATTTCTTCGCGGTGATGTTCCGAAGTGGTATTGATATTTTGGACTCCCTTAAAGCAGGGCAAGGCGTGATGTCAAATCGTGTACTTAAAGAGGCGATCGATACGGTGCATAAAAGTGTGACTGAAGGAAATCAAATCACCAATTCTATTCGTATGTCGAATCACTTCCCTAACCTTGTTGTGCGTATGTTTAAGGTGGGTGAAGAGAGTGGTAATATGAATGACGCTTTGGAGAACATCAACTTTTTCTATAACCGAGAAGTGGATGATGCTGTTGAAGGTATGGTCGGAATGATTCAACCTATTATGACAGTCGTTATGGGCTCGATGATCTTTTGGGTGATTGCCGCCGTGTTTGGACCGCTCTACAGCTCATTCAGCGAAATGGACTTTTAAGGATAATTACGCATTTTAGGCAGCAGCTATAATAGGTTAGCTTTATAATTAGAGATTATGAGCAGTTGATAACTCTTGTGATTACCAAGATGCCAATCATCTTACATGTTGAAATAGGTAGGAACCTCATTAGAAGACTATAATTCAATCGGTCACTTTAGTTTGTGATGGCTTGAATTACTTCGCGTGCTTGTTCAGGTGTGAGTGCTTCTAGTGCAGCCTCTGGTGTCATGGACTCTAGCAACTCTTTAGGGCTTTGTTGGTCAAGCATCTTGTCTGTATTATCATTTGGCGAAGATGCTTCTGCTTTTTTAGCAGCAATCCGGCTTAGTGTTTCATCTAGGTTGGCGGGAGCCGACGGTCTAGCATTTCCTGCAATATTAGGCGATATTTGCGCGGTCGCAGGAGCAACTTTGCTATCTATGCTATAGGGTGTGTCTAAGCTAGGGTAAACCAATGTCGGCGGTTTACCATCAAATGTATAAAATGTTTCGGTCGAAAATGACTCGTTCAAACGTAACGAGAAGTAAAGTGTGGTTTTATCTTCCGAGATGGTTGCTTGTCGAGCAGAGCGACTTGTGCGGTTCACAATAGGTAGCACTGTATCAGCAGCAATTTCTTTAAGGTTGGGTAGTTGACGTACAAAGGTGTTCATAAATGTAGGATCACTCGGCTTCCATTTGAAACGTACATTTTCTTTAGACACATTCACTACTTTTATTTCAGCATCACTCGTGTGGTTGTCACGACTCGTAATTTTAATGTCGTTAATCCATATTCCCCAAAATTTCGGGGAATGATACAATATTGATTTGAGATGGAAGGAAGGATATTCTGTAATATCAACGGTCGGCTCTTTATCAAATATGACAGTGTCCGGAAGGTCTTGAAGGGATAATGGCACTTCTCCAGTTGCTTCATACTCATCCAAAATCGTTTTCATATATTGAATTTCCTTTTCAGGAAACATAAGAGATTTAGGCCAGCTGCCGTATGAAGGTGGGCGATTATCGCCCGAAGCAGTTGCCAGTAGTGATGTGTTCAACTTAGGTTTTACAACGGCAGTTTGAATAATGTCTGAACCAGCAGCATATTCTGTAGATTGGTTTGGTGCCACGACTTCTTCTGGCAAGGACGATTCAAATGCATCTTGGGCCTCTACCTCAGGCAGCACTGTGTTGCTAGAAGAGAGCTGTGGAACTCTTGGGAAACTAGGACTTGTTAGCATGTCTTGAGCGGAAGCTATGCTGGTGCTAGACAGCAAGACAAAGCAGCAGGCAGTATAAAATCGAGGCTGTTTAACCTGTTTAGCTATGAGTGAATGCGGAGTATTATTGTTCACTTTGTACCTCTTGGGCATCGTTGATGACTGGCTGCATACCAAACCATGCATAGTTCACTTTTGTACTCACAACGCGAGGTTTTTCACCCTTAGCAAATGCTTGAAGTACTTCACGAGTAATCTGGCGTTCTCTCGAAATATGAAGTGAATTCATAACTAAATAACCTTCTAACTGCTCTTCGATAGCTTGAAGAAAAGCAAGTGCGTGCAGGTCTGAGAGCGAATCGAATTCGACGTTTATGTTCGTGAACTCTGTTTTAAACAGTTCGCTTTCACTCGCTCCAGCCTTTATAGGTGACACATTATCAATATCTAATTTGAGGTTACTGATGCGATGAAGCTCATTAAGTTGACGTAAAAGGTCATAGACCTTTTCTTTTGAAACGCTCAACTTGCCTTCGGATAATTCTTCTGTAAGCGTGCCGTAACGTTCAATCGAATTACGTGCGAGTTCGTATTTCACTTCAATAGCATCAATTTTGCTGGAGGCAGCACGTGTCTTGCGTTGCATGGCTTTCAAGTCTTTTTCACCACTTGCTTCTTGTGAAGAGAGTAGATACCAGACACCAGCAAGCGTCATAAGTATGGCTAGAAAAATGGCAGCTAGAACAATGATTTTTTTCTTTAATGTACGATATTTTTCCATAAGCAATCTATCGAGCCCCACCCTTCTCGTTTAACGTTATTGTGGTAACGATAAGTGCATCGGCAAAACTATTCTGTGATTCAATTGAATCCCCTGCTTGATCTTCAAAATTAATGGATGTAGCAGCATTTTTATCTTTGCCGTCTGGGCGCACTATAGCTTCCATTTTAAAATCATGATTTTCAAACAAGGCTTTCATATCATTCTCGAATGCCTGTGTTTTTACTAGGAATTCTTCCCATGTTGGCTCCGTAGCACGAAACTCAACGGTCAAAACCATCCCATGAGTTTGGTTCGACTCATCCATTCCAAGGCTTTTTTCTTTGTCCCACGCAATATTACTAATGAGTTGGTCATCTCGCACCAATTGAGAGAGCTTTTCCATTTCAGAGAATGCGTTTTGTTTGCGTTCTCTTAGCTTTTTATCAAGCATTATGAGTCCTGAAATTTTATTAACATTGTCAGGCAATCGTTCTGTTTTTTCGTTTAGTTTTTCAAGATCGCTTTCAAGAATGCGTAATTCTTTTTCTTCTTCTCTCAGCCCTGCGGTTGCTTCATCCCAGCTTAAATAGGTTGTGACAAGCAGACCAACCATTGCGAGCGTTAGCAATGCCCCTCCCCACTTTACGAGCGCAAGCTTACTATACAGGCCATTAAGCGCTTCTAATGCTGGCGAAGCAAGGCTCAGGCGCTTTTTAGGTGCCACAGCGAACGCGGTTCCTAGCACAACATCCCCATATTTATCACCAGACAACACAGCTTGTTCTAGCTTGAAGAGCTGTGCCACTTCATAAGGTGAGAAGATTTTGAATTTACTATTGCTACCCTCTAAATTGAGGTTGATCATATCTTTTGCTTCGGGGGATATGATGCCGTAGACGGCAAGCTTGTCATGCTCGTTATAAGAAAGGCGCTTGAGATATTCTAATGTGTTAGCAATCTCTTGCTCGATACTGCCCGCCAACACTTCAGGTGATGCGTTGTCTGTAGATTGCGTTAAGCGTGTAAAGATGAGCTGACCATTTTTTAGCACGACTTGACGTACACCGCCGGTCTTATTATGTGACACCAAAATAAGCCATGTATCTTGATCCGTGCCGGCCTTCTTGCCGCGTTTGACTTTTGCTTGCTTGCCTTCGGTTTCCAAGACGTATTTATTATGCAACTCCGTAAGGAATATTTCGCATTCAACAGGAACGAGGTGGATGCTTTGAAATCTATTTTCTAAGCTTGAAATATGCTCAACCCAGCCCTTAAGCGTATCATTATTTGCAAGGGATATCAGAAGGAAAAGCCATTCTTTTCGACCTGTTTTTTCACGACCTAAAGGAAGCGCGCCATTGATGTTGTCTTTAGGGAAGTCGCGGCTAATACGACGCTGCACCAAGCGCTTAACACCAAGTGCCGTAACAGGAGGCATAGAGTGTCGCACGTAAGATTGATCAATGACATCGATGAGTGCGTAGACAGGAAGCTTGGAGTGCTCGTTAAGCAATGTAGTGAATGGCTCCAAATGCTCGGCAGACGGGCTTGGCGCAAAGAGTCGCCTTGCAACAACTCCTTTTTCCACATGGATAAGGATTCCCCCCTCATCACCGATGAAATATATAAAGCAAGATGATTTCTTTCCTGAAGCCAACGCGCCTATCTCCTATATATTGTTATTATATAACTTCATTACACTATGGGTAGATGAGGTTAAAAACCAGCATATTTCGTGAAGAAGCGTTAACATGGAGCATAAAAAAAATCATGGGCTACATTTTGTCACACTCACAGTTCTTGGAAGCTCACTTTACATCTGTAACGTGAAGACTGGAGGGGAAATAGTTTTTGGTTTTCATCCAATTGTCAGCATACTCGCCACAACGTTTTTCTAGGTCTGATTCTTTGCCTACACCAAAACGGCGCCTGTAGCTGTTGCGGAGCATTGCCTGTAGCTCGGCGCGTATATGAAGGGCAGCCCTCTTCTCTGCCTCTAAGAGCTTTACAGTGTCTACATAAAAAATAGAAGCGAGAGGGTTGTGATGCGACTGAATATGCTGCACCCATTTGTTTTTATGTGACTCGGCGGTGCCGTCTTTTCTGCGTCCCATGCCCTTAGCAAAATAATAGCGCATATATTCCATGGCGCAGCTTCCATAGATACTCTCGCGCAAATGTTCATTATACTTCTCTGGGCTGATGCGTGCTTGTGCTGTTTGCGCTTGTTGACGTTTATATTCTTGCATCAGTGTTACGATGTCATCTCGTTCATCAAAGCGTGCAATGTCAATTGCGGTGACGCCGTTTCCGTCAGTGACGTTAACATCGGCACCGCTTTTTAGTAAGAGTTCCACAAGCGTGGCATCGCCTCTGCGTGCGGCGACAACAATAGGAAAGAAATTAGATTGCCCGCCTTGATTAATATTGGCACCTGCTTTTATAAGCTGCTCTACTATAGTATAGGCTTGTCCATCAAAACGTCCTGCCGCAACACTTGCTAATGGTGAGCCGATTTCATTAACCTGATCGGGATTCGCGCCCTTGTGCAACAGTCCGGCAATGTCATCTGCATTGCCGAACCCAACACGATAAATCAATTCTTTATCATATTCTGCTTGGCTGTTTTGCGTATGTGCTGGATTGAGTGATGTCATAAATAGCATTACTGCTGCCACTAAATAGAAATGTATTTTCATGAGACCTAATGTTGATTATTGCTGTGAACCAATATGAGCCATTATTATAGCATAAACTTACAAAAAATGCTAGCACTGCCCTTGAAATAGCCGCGCCCCCTCCCCACATAGGGTGCACGTTAATAGTAATAGATGGAGCATCACAATGGCAGCTAAGAAAAAACAAGAGAGTAAAGCGGAGAATATAGAGTTTTCAGCGGAAATCAGCAAAGTACTGAAGCTGATGATTCACTCGCTCTATACCAATAAAGACATTTTCCTACGTGAGCTCATCTCTAATGCATCAGATGCATGTGACAAAATTCGCTATCAAGCGGTGACGGATGCTAAAATTCTGGGTGATGATGCTGATCTCGGTATTCACATTTCTTCAAACCCCGAGACGAACAGCTTAACCATTACTGATAATGGTATAGGCATGAACCGTGAAGACCTTATTGAGAATTTAGGTACGATTGCACGTTCAGGTACGCTTGAATTCTTCGGCAACCTCTCCGGTGATTCGCAAAAAGATAGTGCGCTTATTGGCCAGTTTGGTGTGGGGTTTTATTCCGCCTTTATGGTCGCTGATAAGGTGGAGGTGACCTCATCTAAAGCAGGTGATAAAGATGCGTGGAAATGGGAGTCAGATGGCGAAGGCAGCTTCACAATAGAACCAGCAGATGCAGCACCGCGCGGCACCTCCATAACGCTCTATCTTAAAGACGAAGAAAAAGAATTTGCGGATAAATTCCGCATCAAGCATATCGTCAATACCTATTCCGATCATATCGCCTTCCCTATTACACAATCGGTTGATGGTGAAGATGAAGGTGAAGAACCAGAGGTCATCAATGATGGTTCTGCGCTTTGGACACGCCAACAATCTGAGATCACAGAAGAACAATATAGTGAATTCTATCATCACGTAGCGCATAGTCCAGATGAGCCATTCATGACGCTGCATAACAAGGCTGAGGGTGCGGTTGAATATACAAACCTGCTGTTTATCCCGAGTGCGAAGCCGTTTGACTTGTTCCACCCAGAGCGCCGCCGTCGTGTGAAGCTCTATGTGAAGCGTGTGTTTATTACGGATGAAAATGTTGAAGTCATTCCCGCCTATTTGCGTTTTGTACGCGGGATTATTGATTCACAAGATTTGCCGCTAAATATCAGCCGCGAAACATTGCAGGACAACCCCCTCCTCCGCAAAATCCGTGAGAGCATCACCAGCAAAGTACTGGGAGAGCTTGCAAAGAAAGCGAAGAAAGACCCTGAAGGCTATTTAGGTTTCTGGGAAAACTTCGGCGCGGCACTCAAAGAAGGTTTGTGTGAGGCGTTGCCTGAAAAAGAGCGCGATAAACTTCTCAAAGTCTGCCGCTTTACCGTGAGCGGAAAAGATGAGCTTATCTCACTCGAGCAGTATGTTGAGATGATGAAAGAAAATCAGGAAGAGATTTTCTATGCGACAGGGGATTCTATTGAGTCGCTCCATACAAGCCCACAGCTCGAAGGCTTTATAAGCCGTGATGTACCTGTATTACTAATGGCTGATCATGTGGATGACTTTTGGATTAATGTCATTCGTCAGTATGACAAAAAGCAATTCAAGTCCATTACGCGTAGTGATATTGACTTGAGCAATTTTGATACTGCTGCAACTAAGAAAGAAACAGAAGCTAAAAAGTCTGATGACAAAACCAAGATTGATGATGACAAAATCGAAAATTTAATCACGCTTCTCAAAACGCAATATGGTGAGGATATTAAAGATGTTCGCACTACCCATAAACTCACCGACACGCCCGCATGTTTGAGCGTGGGCGAAGGTGATATGGATGCGCGCATGGAGCGTTTCCTCATGGAGCATAAGCAGCTCAATAAACGTGCCGCAAAAATCCTTGAGATTAACCCAACGCATCCGCTGATTAGTTTGCTCGCTGAAACCGTATCAAGCTCAGGTGCATCTGATGATATCTCCGATGCAGCACAGCTCTTGCTAGATCAAGCAAAAATCGTAGAAGGTGAATCAATCGAAGATGCTGCAGGCTTCTCAAAGCGCCTCAGCAAATTTATGCAGAAGGCAATAGCAGCGTAGCTTCAGTTTTTCTCTATATCTGTTCCCGCGCCCTTTTGTGTGCCATCATGCTCAAGCTGAGCAGTGGAAACAGCGATGGACTTTGGAGACGTGTCGTCGGTTTTAACGGCTTGTTGCTTGTCATCAGGTTCTGGGTTTGATGGCAAGGCACTTAATGCCGCGCTTGCAACTCTTGTTGGGTTTATGCCTGTGGCATTACCAGTGTTTGGCACTTGGAGTGATTCATCAGAGGGAGGCGTTGAAGTTGCTTGGCTAGTCATTTCTTTTAATACTTTTTGCCGCCTATTATTGAAACCTTCTGGGTCTCGAAGCTTTGCTTCAAGAGTAAAACCTTCTTTGATAATGTCACTTATATCTTTGAAACCATGTGGGTTAAAGTGGTCATGCGCCAACATTGCCCAGCTATGAGCAAGTCGAACGGCAGGGTTTTCAGTGTCTAAATCATTGGTGAGTAGATACTCTAAGAGCTTTTCCACTTCTTTATCAACCCCAAATTCTTTTCCTTGCTCAACCAATACATCTTTTCGGGAATTGAGGTTTTGATAAGCGTCTTCAACATCAAGGTCAGGTAATTCTTCAAACAAGCTTAAATGATGATTGATGCTGTTTTTAACTCCGTCATCGTTACGGTTACCTAGTGTATCAATTAAATAATATTCAAGAGATTTATAAAATGGTGATGTTGGTTCTCTGTTTTCTGGCTTTGCTAATTCTTTCCAAAGGTCAAGACCTGTCTCTTCATTAAATTGTTTTGTCATACTGATAAACGTAACTTCTTTAGAAAAGAGTATGAGCTGACCGAGATAGAATGAACTGTCATTACGTTCATTCTCGTTGTAATCAACAATGGTTTTTTCAAATAGACCGTCTTCATCTTTAGAAAATAGTTTAAGTGTTGGAATGATGCCATTTCCGAGCTCCCATAATTTGCTTCCTGCTTTGTTAAGTGCAGGTTGTGGAATGGAAGTTAATGAAATAGCAGATGGATTCGCAGCAGCGTTTAGCAAGGGGTTGTTCGTTGCAGCTAATGCACCAACGAACATCCGTCTGAGTGTCTCTCGTTTTTTGGGGGCTTCAAGCCCATTGAGTGTCTCTCGTTTTTTGGGGGCTTCAAGCCCATCTTGTTTGTCATCAGTCATCGTTCTTGCCTTTATTGTTGGAGGCAAGGTAGCAGAAGATTATGACAGTTTAATGACGATAGGTGAAAAAGTTAAGCGCTAGAGGCTACTACGCAATAATATCAGGATAAATAACAGATTCGAGCAGGACAATCTCGTCACGAATAGACAGTTTGTTCTTTTTTAGCCTAAAGAGCGTAAACTGGTCATTCGGGTTTTGCTTGGTAATCGCATAGATTTCACGGTCTAAAACGCGATGTTCTTTACGTAGCGAATCGAGACGCTTAATCATCTCCAGTTCATTATCTTCGGTCATTGGTGGCCTTAATCGTATGATATTATTTAATTTTATCGAGTTTTGAGCCTCGATATTTCCACGATTATACCAAAAAAATGACTAAAAACCCACCCTATATTCGCATTTTTGTGAAGTTTTTTTAACTAGCGTCTGATTTCCAACGTTTTACGTTGCCTGTATCAAGGTCAAACAGGTCAAGTGCGCGCCCGACAGAATGGTTCACAATGTCATCGAGTGACTCTGGTTTGCTGTAAAAGGCAGGTACAGGCGGCGCGATAATGGCACCCATATTTGAGAGCTTGAGCATATTCTCGAGATGCCCACTATGAAGCGGCGTCTCGCGCACCATCATTACCAGTTTGCGGCGTTCTTTTAGCACCACATCTGCAGCACGAGTAAGCAAGCTGCTGGTGACGCCGCTGGCAATTTCACCAACGCTGCGCATGGAGCATGGCGCGATAATCATCCCCATGGTTTGAAATGAGCCACTGGAGATGCATGCCGCCATGTCACCCGCCGGGTGTGCTTCACTCGCGAGCTCTGCAACATCAGAAGGCGACATATCCATTTCTAATTTTAGGGTGATGGACGCCGTTTTGCTCATGATGAGATGAGTATAAATACCCATCTCGCGCAATGCTTCAAGTATGCGCACGCCATAAGCTGCGCCTGATGCACCTGAGATGCCAATAATCATATGTGGTGTGTTTTTGTTCATGGATGATATATAGCTCGTGAAAAAAAAATAGGCAATCGAAACAGGCTTCCCTTCTGGTTTTGCGCTTGTGTCAACTGATATACTCGACCTAAATGCGAATATTGGACTTGCTATGAAACTCTTATTTTACTTATACTTAAATTCCTCACTTAATGTGGGTTTCATTAACAAAAGACAGGGAGAATGAATATGTCAGTTCACGCACATATCAAGGCACTAGAATCAAAGCATGCAGAGTTGAAGCACCGTGTTGTTGGTGAGACGATGCGCCCCTTCCCTGATTTTACGCGAATAACGAGGATGAAAAAACGAAAACTCGCCATAAAAGAAGAGATATACATGCTCGAGGTGCAAAATAAATTTGCCGAAGCAAGTTAGTTATTTCTTATATGCATTATGAATCAGTAGATGGTCTGCTAGCACACATGCAACCATCGCTTCACCAACTGGCACGGCACGAATTCCGACACAAGGATCGTGCCGTCCTTTTGTGATGAGGTCAGTTTCATTATGGTCTTTATCGATGGTCTTAACTGGCTTTAAGATAGAGCTCGTAGGCTTTACAGCGAATCGCGCGACTATCGGCTGTCCTGTTGAAATGCCACCGAGCATGCCACCTGCATGATTGCTGAGGAAAACAGGTTCGCCATCATCACCAATACGAATTTCATCTGCATTCTCCTCGCCGTGGAGCCCAGCTGCCGAAAAACCATCACCAATTTCAACACCTTTAACAGCATTAATGCCCATCAGTCCTGCGGCAATGTCTGAGCTGAGTTTGGCATAAATTGGAGCGCCAAGTCCGACTGGCACACCTTCAGCGACCACTTCAATGACGGCGCCAATGGAGGAGCCTTCTTTACGAATGGCTTTGAGGTCAGTATTCCACTGTTCAGCCATATCGGCATCGGGGCAGAAGAACGGATTATTCTCAATTTCTTCCCATTTCCAATTGTCGCGATTGATGGTGTTATCGCCCATCTGCACCATGGCGGCACGCACTGTGATGCCCGCCTCGGCTATAATTTTGCGAGCGATAGCACCTGCTGCAACACGCATCGCAGTTTCGCGAGCGCTTGAGCGTCCGCCTCCGCGATAATCACGTACACCATATTTTTCTTGGTAAGTATAGTCTGCATGACCGGGACGGAATTTTTGTGCAATATCACCATAATCACGCGAACGTTGATCTTCATTGAAGATGATGAGTGAAATCGGCGTGCCAGTTGTTACGCCTTCGAATACGCCAGAGAATATCTTGACTGTGTCGGATTCTTTGCGTTGGGTGGTGACGCTTGATTGACCAGGGCGGCGTTTGTCGAGAAAGGGTTGGATGTCAGCTTCTGTAAGCGGGATGCCAGAAGGCACGCCATCAACTACGCAGCCTATGGCTTCACCATGGCTTTCGCCCCATGTGGTGAAGCGGAAGAGTCTGCCAAAGCTGTTGAAGCTCATGCTGCGTCATCTTTCTTTTCAATCGTCAAATCAGGTGCATCAACACGTTTCATGCCTACGACATGATAGCCGCAATCGACATGTAAATTTTCACCCGTCGTGCCTTTACCCAAATCAGAGAGCAGGTAAAGCGCGGAGCCGCCTACTTCTTCGATAGTGGTGTTGCGTTTGAGCGGTGAGTTATATTCATTCCATTTGAGAATGTAATTAAAGTCGCCAATGCCAGATGCAGCAAGTGTTTTGATAGGGCCTGCAGAAATTGCATTAACAGTAATGCCCTTCTCGCCCAAATCAGCTGCTAAATATTTCACGCTGGCTTCAAGGGCTGCTTTTGCCACGCCCATTACATTGTAATGAGGAACCACACGTTCTGCGCCGAGGTAAGAAAGCGTAAGCAGTGAGCCACCCTTTTTCATCATTGGGTAGGCATATTTAGAGACCGCAGTGAATGAGAAACATGAGATATTCATTGTGTTAAGAAAATTCTCTAAGCTTGTATCAACATACATGCCCTTCAGTTCGTTCTTGTCTGAGAATGCTACGGCATGCACGACGAAATCAAGCTCGCCCCATTCTTTTTCGAGTGCTTTGAAGGTGTCTTCAATGCTGTTCTCATCAGTTACATCACACGGAAGTACAATAGAGGAACCAACGGACTCAGCGAGCGGGCGCACACGCTTTTCCAACGCTTCACCTTGATAGGTGAACGCCATCTCAGCGCCGTGGGCCGCAAGATATTGCGTAATGCCCCATGCGATTGAGCGTTTATTCGCAAGCCCCATAATAAGGCCGCGCTTGCCTTTCATCAGTTCACCTGATGGAATCGTTGTTTCTTCTGTCATAATAGTCTTCCGTAATTAACCTGTAATTTTCCATGTACCATCACCTTGACGACATGCGGTGCCATAGGCTTCTTCTAAGCGGCCGCCAACATTGATGGTTTGTGTATATTCACGACAATAAGTGCCGTTTGCTTGTTGATAATAGCCCTGTGGTACAACGGTTCCAGAGTTTCCGCTCTGTGGGTTGTTCCATGGGAATTGCTGATTAGGTTGCCCTACTTCCATCGCGCGCTGCGATGTCTGATTATATTGAATCATATCTGCACGGTCGAGTGAACCACCGATAGATGAACCAAGCTTAGCACCAAGCAATGTACCAATAGCTATGGCCGCAATTTGTCCGCGTCCTTTGCCGATGTTTGACCCTGTTACAGCGCCAAGGCCCGCGCCCACGACACCGCCCATAACTTCTTTATTTATGTCGATGCCGGCAACTTGTCCGTAGCCGCCACCTTGGTTGTCATATTGGCTACACGCGCCGAGCAAAGCTGTTGCTGCGGCAATGGCTGTAAATTTACGAATAATCATACTAAAAAACTCCTTACGTTACATTGATGTCATAGATAATAC
This sequence comes from uncultured Rickettsiales bacterium, assembly GCA_937982385.1. Taxonomy (GTDB): domain Bacteria; phylum Pseudomonadota; class Alphaproteobacteria; order Rickettsiales; family UBA998; genus CALJMC01. The sequence continues at coordinate 16,212 of CALJMC010000002.1, forward strand.
GTTCATCTAGACAAAACCCTTCGTGTGAACCAACCGAAAAGCGAGAAAGGATCATACCGAATGTTGCAAAAATATTCAAGTATTATGGCTAAGACAAGCGTGAGCGCTGATTGTAGCTGCGAATTATGATGATAACGAATAAGATTCCACCGATGACGGAGAGCCCCGCGCCTGTCCCCATAATCCCCATTGCGAGCTTGGCTTTGCTGAAGATCCCCTCGAGCTCACCTGGTGTTTTACGCAATACGCCATAGCCGCCAGACCATGCGAGTCCGCTGATATGAATGAGCTGTCCAAAACCATAGATGATTGGCTGCCAGATAGCCATTTTCCAATAACCGACTTCGGCATATCCGACTTTAGGGAGTATCATATAGATGACGCCCATAAAGGCTAAGGTAACGCCAACGATAGAGCCATGATAATGCGCGGGCGTGCGCACAGTCTCTTCTTGGATGGTTACACCGAATGCGCCACCGACATAATATAGCAAGAGCGACATGGCTAATGCTGTTAGTGCGGCTTTGTTGTCGCGTATGAGGGTGGCGTCTTTTTGGTCACGAAGGAGAGACATGATAACATGCAGACCCAGCCAACCAGCTGCTAGCCCACTGCCCCAGATCATTTGAGTGGTGAAGAAATCACGATGTTCTTGGGAGTGGACTTCATAGAGGTAGCCTAAGGGTGTTGCCAATACGCCAACAACTCCCAAACCAAACATAACAAACAATGTAACAGGAGAGATGTTTCTGCCCAAGCCAAGGCTTCCCAGCAACCACATCCATGCGACCATAAGAAGCTGCGTATGGGTGAATTGAATCACATGCCCACCAGCCCAGAAAACTATCTCAAAATACTGCTCACCCTCGATGGTGACGTTAAAGCTGAGTGCTGTCGCGAGAAAACATAGCATCGCGACGATGGTAATGAATGCGGCGCTATAGAGCCCAAATAGAATGGCGCGTGGTTGTGTGGCTTCCTCTTCTGGCACTATGCGAAAAATGTCGCAGAGCTTAAAACGAAGCAATGCCTGCGCCGCCATCAGGGTGATAGCAACGAGTACGGCCCCTAAGCCCCAGAAAAAAGGTGGGTTGGTGAGTACAGGAATATAGTTATTTAAATAAGGTTGCCCTTCAGAGATGAAGGGGGCGGCAGCCATTGTAATCATCCCTGTGGCGCATAACCAGATAGCGAATTTATCAAGTCTTGGAAATGATTTGTAGGGATGTTCTTCATAATAAAGCGGCAGTAAGCGCCATGCGAGTGATGCAAATGCGAGAAACCAAATAAGCACCGACATATCGACATGTAAGACCAGCGACACATGGAAAATATCCTGCACGGGAAACATTGAGGTTACTTTGGGAGTGCGTGCTGCACCGACAATTATTGAATAAACTCCCGCAATAGCAAGTGCTAGGACCCCTATCCAAAGCCAGCCTTTAAGGTCTGGAATACATTTGCCCTGTTTGTCAAAATGTGGGATGAGGTAAGGTTTAATCATAGTGTTTTCCTCGGAATTACTTGAAAAATGTGATAATATACCCTATATAGATACTATCCAGCGCAAAGGCAATCTGCTATAGCGAGTCTGGAAATAAATATTAACTCTTAAATGGAGAATTACTATGAGTTGGGAAAACCAAAGTCAAGCTACAGGACAAAGTCGTGCCGTTGAGGTCGATGAAGGCCTGCGCAGTTATATGCTCGGCATCTATAATTATATGGCATCAGCCCTCATCCTTACAGGTGTGGTGGCGTATTTAGTGTCCTCATCAGATGCTGCAATGCAGATGATTTATGGTACACCACTGCGTTATGTAGTGATGTTTGCTCCTTTAGCATTTGTGTTTTTCCTCGGATTTAAGATTCATACAATGTCGATGAAAACTGCCCAGATTTGTTTCTGGGGCTTTGCGATGCTCATGGGCGCATCATTGTCATACATCTCTGTTGCCTATACTGGGCAAGATGTCACTCGTGCATTCTTTATCACAGCTGCCACCTTCGGTGCGTTGAGCCTTTATGGTTATACGACTAAAAAGGATTTGAGTGGTTGGGGCACGTTCCTACATATGGGCGTCATCGGTCTTATCATTGCAAGTGTCGTGAATATCTTCTTTCTACAAAGCAGCATGTTCCATTATGTAACGTCTGCCATTTCAGTGCTTATTTTCTCTGGTCTTGTAGCCTACGACACACAGAAGATTAAGAGCATGTACTACCATGTAGCTGGCAATGCAGATGCTATTGCACGCGCCACTATCATTGGTGCATTGAGCCTTTATATTGATGTGATTGTTATCTTTCAAAACATGTTGCATCTTACAAGTGGTGACTAAGCATTATCACAGTTTGAATATGGAAGGTCGTGCTCGTTTCGGGTGCGGCCTTCTTTTTATTGTAACCAATCAGCCTTTGTTATATAATAAGACTATATGGATGCAGCACGCGGATATTCTATGAACGCCCTTCTTGCGATGACGATGAGTTCTCAGCAAGACACTCAGGCTGCGCGCTTGGCTCAGCTCGATGCATCCGTGCGAAGTGACGCACTCCGTAAATCCAGCGCTGCTGGCGTAGGTGCCACCACCACAACAGATATAAAATATGAAACAGGACCAGACGGAAAGCTCTATGCTGTTGGTGGTTCTGTAACCACCACAAAACGGTTTTCTGGCACTTCTGATGAAGTGAATGCTGTGCGCTCTGGCGCTATTGATCCTTCTGAGTTGCGTGGCCGTCGTGCAAGTGATGCTGATAATGATAATAGCAATGTCCCTACTCGCCCGATTAGCTTTGCTGATTTAGCCGCCCCTGAGATTAGTCTCTCACCTTATGAATTTGCGAAGCTGCAAGAAGAACAGCAATATGATGATAGCGCAAAACAGCAATTCTTATCTAAGCTGCAAGCAACTGATATTGGTGTTCGTACGCATGAGGCGCAGCATTTCTTCGTGGGTGCTGGGTTAACGCAAGGAACTCCAGAGTATGATTATGCTCGTGGACCTGATGGTAATTTCTATGCCGTTGGTGGGCAAGTAAACCTCAGCACAACAGGTTCGTCTGACCCTGAAATAGCGGCACGTGAATCAGATACGTTGGCCAGAGCAGCCACTGCGCCAGGTGATACGTCAGCGCAAGATATATCAGTCGCACGTTCCTCAGGTGCAGAGGCAGCATCACTCTACAGCAAAGCAGTCTACGCGAATAATGCTCCCGTGATTGATATGGTTGGGTAGTGTTTAGTTGCGAGTCGTTAGTCGTTAGTGATATACTTATATTATAATGTATAACCCTTGGTTACGAGGACAGTATGTCCGAGCCAGCCTTGAGCGTTGTGATGCGACTCCTATTGCGGAACGCAGGAGCGCGTAGCAGAGGAATAAGATATAGATGTCAGACGATCAGGACGATTCCCAGAAAACCGAGGACCCCACCCAGAAACGGTTGGATGATGCCCGAAAAAAGGGGCAGATTGCTAGCTCGCGTGAAATTAATCACTTCTTTCTTCTCATTGCCTTCTCCGTTATTCTGCTAATCATTTCCCCGTATATCATGAAGGAAGCCACGTATATTCTGCGTCCTTTCATCGTCAGTGGCTATGACATTGCGATGGATACAGGGAATTTTCGTCATTCTATGATTGTTCTGGTCAAAGAAATTGGCTTTCTCATGATGATTCCCTTCGTGTTGACTATCTCCTTTGCACTGGCAGCAGGTTTTTCACAGAGTGGTATGAACGTTTCTGCAGAATCGATCAAACCGAAGCTTGAGAAAATATCTATTGCTAAGGGCCTCAAGCGGATGTTTTCGATGAAATCTCTCGTAGAATTTCTCAAAGGGATCTTGAAAATTTCATTGGTAGGACTCATTTCCTATTTAGCTATCTACCCCAATATGGATACGCTGCGCATTCTCCCTAATATGGAAATTATGCAAATACTCGTTTTCACCGGCGAGATGGCGGCCAAGATGATGATGGGCGTGTTGTTCGTGATGTTCGTGATTGCGGGTATGGATTATGCCTATCAAAAGTTTGAATATATGAAAAATATGAAAATGTCCAAAAAGGACATTAAAGATGAATATAAGCAGCAAGAGGGTGATCCGATGATCAAACAAAAGCTGCGTGCTATTCGTATGGAGCGTTCGCGTAAGCGGATGATGGCGAATGTACCAGACTCTGATGTAGTCATCACCAACCCGACCCACGTCTCCGTCGCACTGAAATATGACCCCATGACGATGCAAGCACCGCAAGTGGTGGCGATGGGTAAAGATAAAGTAGCGCTGAAAATCCGTGAAATAGCCAAAGAAAATAAAATTACGATTGTGCGAAACCCGCCTTTGGCCCGCGCATTGTTCGAAAACTCCACCATAGAAGAAGACATCCCGCTAGAGCATTACAAAGCCGTCGCCCAAGTCATCGGCTATGTCTATCGCCTCCAAGGTCGCGAGCTCGGCGCTAAGGCAGCCGATAAGTTGTAGAGTTATATTCTGCAGTCACCCTGAACTCTCCGCTTTGTCACCCTGAACTTGATTCAGGGTCCATCTTCCCGCAAATATCATCATACAAATCATTCCAATGCACATTATCTGCATTTATTAAATCGATTTTCCATGAGCGACGCCATGCTTTTAATTGTTTCTCGCGGGCAATCGCATCTTTTGTATCATCCAAGCATTCGTAATAGACAAGGTGATGTAGGGCGTGCTGCTTTGTAAAGCCCTCAATCAGGCTGTTCCTATGTTGATAGACCCGTTGAATGAGGTTTGAAGTGACGCCAATATATAATGTGCCGTTTCTTTGGTTAGACATTATATAGACATAACCTGCTTTTGACATAGCCCCTCTCCTTCGGCTGCATCCTTTCATAAGATGGATGCTGAATCAAGTTCAGCATGACAGAGTTCTAAATTTGATTCTGTCATACCCACCTACTCCGTGTCACCCTGAACTCTCCACTTGTCACCCTAGACTCTCCACTTGTCACCCTGAACTTGATTCAGGGTCCATCTTTTATCATATCCCCTAACCCCCCATTTGAAAATGTCACACAACTGTAACACTACTCATCCCCAAATTTGTTATGATAGGTTTATTGAATAGTAAATAACCGAGCAAAAAAGGAATATGGTTATGAGTAGTGATAATGGCAAAAGTGACGGCGATAAGCCTAAAACAAATGAAAAACCAGTAATTGAAGGTCCGCCTACAAGAGCAGAATATGAAGAAAGTCAATCAGTAAAAGCGTCTTCAAATGAACAGACACCTTCGTCTGATACTACAAAGAACAATGCTAACAAAGCTGCTGATGAGGCAGAGGCGCAAGGTAATGCTGAAGAGGCTCCATTGGACGATATGTCAGGTGAAGCAGAGGCAGCTGCAAAGCAAGAATTTAATGAAAAGAATGGTATAAAAACCGAAAAACCATCCCACGCAAATAAATTCGACGCCAACAAGCTAAAGGAACCTTTAAAAGCAGATATGGCTACATTTGGTGAAGGCGAAAATGCTGCAAAATCAGCGATGGAAAAATTGTTTTCGGCAGATAGAATAACCAAAATGCAGGAACATATCGGCGAGATTGTTGATGCTGGCGCAAAAGATGGCGCAACAGCTGATACAGTGAAAGCTGAAGTTGCTAAGCTGCAAACCTATGTTGAAACACTTGCAAAGGATGATGTGTTATTCAAAGATGTTAATGCCGAGGGACGCAAAGGGTTAATTGAGCGTTTCACGAAAACAGTGCGTGGGGCATTGGAAGAAGGTGAAGGCAAAGGTGCTGGTGTTCTCGGTGCTGAGGCAGACAAAGCACTTAAGGTGGATACACTGGTTGCAAGCATTTCTGAAAAAATAGGTAGTTCTAAAAACTTTGCAAGTAAATATATTGAGCGTGGATCCTCTATGTTCAAAGGGTTGAATCCAACAACAGGGGAAGCTGTTGGTGCAATGAGAGGTAAAGGTGGCGTTGTATTTGGAACTGTGCTTGCTACAGGTTTGGGTGCGCGCGGTGCTTTGAATGTAAAACAAGCGTTTACTGGACGGGATGATACAGACACCGGCGAACATATAGAAGGCGGCGCAGGTCAAGGACTTGTTGGTATAGGGCAAATTGGAGTGGGTGTTGCTGGTGGCCTCTTGGCGGCAACGGGTAGATGGCGCTAAGCTAACACAATAAAAAAACAAAAACGCAGGTGCCACTCGCTTCTGCGTTTTTTTGTGTCTTAACGTGTTTACAATTCGCTGCCTTCTGCTAATTTCTAATCATGTCACAAAAACCACAGTCTCAAGCCTTTGTTCATCTGCGATGCCATAGTGCATTTTCGCTGCTTGAGGGCGCGCTGCATCCAAAGCAACTCGTGAAGCTGTGCGTAGATAACACCATGCCCGCCATGGCGATTACGGATAAAGACAATCTGTTTGGCTCAATGGAGTTTTCGCAAGCTGCCACAAGTGCAGGCGTTCAGCCTATCATCGGAATTCAACTTTCGCTAAAACCACTCGATGCAGATGCATCTTGGCAAGGCACACCCGACCAATTAATACTGATTGCCAAAGATAAAACGGGCTATCATAACCTGATGAAGCTCGCCTCCAAAACTTATATCGATAGTGATTCCACGGACACATTCGGCCCTCTCGTCTCCTATGACTCATTGTCGGAATATGCTGAAGGGCTGATAGCACTCACGGCAGGAATTTACGGCGCTATTGGTCGCGCCTTCCTCAATGGACGTGCGGATAATGCAGAAAAATCCCTCAAAAACCTGCAAACACTGTTCCCTGACCGGCTCTATATGGAGTTGATGCGTCACGGTTTGCCTGAAGAACAGCAAATTGAACGCGCGTTTATTGATATGGCAATGGCGCATAATATCCCGCTTGTCGCCACAAATGACATCTATTTCCACGGTAATATGGAGATGTATGAGGCGCATGACGCCTTGCTTTGCGTAGCGGAGGGGCGTTATGTGTCCGAGGCTGACCGTCGCCGTATGACCAAGGAACATCGTTTCAAAACCGCCGATGAAATGCGGATGCTGTTCCGTGACATCCCCGAAGCCATCGCCAACACGGCAGTTGTTGCACAGCGTTGTGGTGTGCTGTCCCCTGCCCGCGACCCTATTTTACCGAGTTTTACCATTGAGGAAGATGGCAAACGCCTGTCTGAAGAAGATGCGTTGAGAGTTGAGTCTACTAAAGGGTTGGAGATGCGCCTTGATACGTTGGTGTTCAAGCCTGATATGGACGAGGAAAAGCGCAAGGAAATCGCCAAACCCTATTATGAACGCCTTGAATTTGAGCTAGGCATCATCATCGAAATGGGCTTCCCAGGTTATTTCCTGATTGTATCAGACTTCATCAGTTGGGCGAAAGAACAAGACATTCCCGTGGGCCCTGGTCGTGGTTCGGGTGCGGCATCTGTGGTCGCATGGTCACTGCTCATCACCGATTTGGACCCCCTCAAATATGACCTCGTATTCGAGCGTTTCTTGAATCCTGAGCGCGTATCCATGCCTGATTTTGACATCGATTTCTGTCAGGATAGACGCGAAGAAGTTATCAAATATGTGCAGAAAAAATACGGCTATGAGCAGGTCGCACAGATTATTACCTTTGGTAAATTGCAGGCGCGTGCCGTGCTGCGTGACGTCGGGCGTGTGCTGCAAATGCCCTATAATCAGGTTGATAGAATTTCCAAAATGGTGCCCAACAACCCTGCTCAGCCTTGCACTCTGGCGGAAGCGGTCAAACAAGAACCTGATATTCGTCGTTTGATGAAAGAGGAAGAGGAAGTCGCGCATCTCATCAAAATTTCGTTGAGGCTTGAGGGGCTCTATCGCCATTGCTCAACCCATGCGGCGGGTGTGGTAATTGGTGACAGACCTCTCGATGAGCTAGTCGCGCTCTATCGTGACCCCAAGTCTGATATGCCCGTGGTGCAATATTCGATGAAATATGCCGAGATGTGTGGGCTGGTGAAGTTTGACTTTTTGGGTCTGAAAACACTTTCTGTACTCAAAACTGCGGTTGATTTTATTGCACGTAAAGGCATCGAAATTGACCTGCTAACGGTGCCGATTGAAGATGAAAAAACATATGAAATGCTTAGCCGTGGTGAGACGATTGGGGTGTTCCAGTTTGAGTCTCAGGGGATGCAGGATGCGTTGCGCAAACTCAAGCCTGATAGCTTGGATGATTTGGTCGCGCTTGCTGCGCTCTATCGTCCGGGACCGATGGATAATATCCCGAATTATATCGATTGTAAGCATGGTCGCGCCACGCCTGATTATATGCACCCAATGCTTCAGCCCGTGCTGGAAGAGACCTATGGTGTGATTATCTATCAGGAGCAAGTGCAACGTATCGCGCAGATTATGGCGGGT
>CALJMC010000003.1 GCA_937982385.1 uncultured Rickettsiales bacterium
AACTAAAGATCTTCATACCAGTTGGCACAGCAATCAACATCGTCGCTAACATATAATAGGCGCGCGTATCAGCACTGAGACCAACCGTGAACATATGGTGAGCCCAGACGACAAAGCCCAAAATTCCAATGATAGACATCGCGCCAACCATACCCATATAACCAAAGATTGGCTTGCGTGAGAAGGTTGCTACAACCTCAGAGATAATACCAAACGCCGGTACGATCAAAATATATACTTCAGGATGCCCAAAGAACCAGAACAAATGTTGGAACAAGATCGGGTCACCGCCACCTGCAGGATCAAAAAAGCTTGTGCCGAAGTTACGGTCAGTTAGCAACATCGTAATCGCGCCAGCAAGAACTGGAACGGCAAGAAGCAACAAGAACGCTGTCACCAAGATAGACCATGCGAAAAGCGGCATTTTACCAAGCGTCATACCCGGGGCGCGCATATTAAAGATAGTCACAATAAAGTTAATCGCGCCAAGAATGGAGGAAATACCCGCCATATGCAGCGAGAGAATCGCCAAATCAACCGCCATACCCGGATGAGATGCTTTGGTTGAAAGCGGAGGATAGACCGTCCAGCCCGTACCCGCACCATCACCAACAAAACCCGCACCTAGCAACATGATAATCGCAGGAACGAGCAGCCAGAAACTAATATTATTCATACGCGGAAATGCCATATCTGGCGCACCAATCATCAACGGCACGAACCAGTTACCAAACCCACCAATGAGCGCTGGCATAATAAGGAAGAATACCATCAACATCGCATGAGCAGTGATGAAGGTATTATACATTTGATAATTGCCATCAAACCACTGGTCACCCGGTGTTTGCAGCTCAAGACGCAAGGCAATAGAAAATGCTGTGCCGAGCAAGCCCGCAATCACTGCAAAATACAGATACAATGTACCAATATCTTTATGGTTGGTTGAAAACAACCAGCGACGCCATCCAGTTGGGTTATGGTCTGACATAGTATTCTCCTAAATCACTTTATTCTTAACGTTTCATTTACTGTGCTGCAGCTTCTGCAGCTGGCACTTCTTTAACTACTTCAGGAACAACTTCTTCACCCTTCACAGGCGGCAAAGATAATCCATCAAGCACAAATTCTTCATTCTGCGCGTTCTTAATCCAGCCATCAAACACATCTTGCTCAACAACACGCACTTCAATCGGCATAAAGCCATGGCTCACGCCACAAAGCTCTGAACACTGGCCGTAATAAATACCCGGCTTATCAGCACGGAACCATGTTTCGTTCAAGCGACCGGGCACAGCATCCTGCTTCACACCAAAGGCAGGCATTGCCCATGCGTGAATCACATCAGCTGCCGTCATCAAAATACGGACTGTTTTTCCAACAGGCACCACAACCGGCTTATCCGTACTCAATAGGCGTATGTCATTCTCACCCAATTCGTCATCTTTTTTGATGTAAGATTTGAATTCAAGATTATCATATTCAGGATACTCATAACCCCAATACCACTGGTAACCCGTAATCTTCAATGTCATATCTGGATCAACTGCCTGATCCATTTCATAATGAAGCGGTAATGATTTCGCACCAATATAGCCAAGAATACACAGTGGAATAAGTGTCCAAATCACCTCAAGAAGGTTGTTATGCGTCGTTTTGCTAGGAATCTTATTATTTTTACGGCTAAAACGCACACATACATACCACATCAGCCCCACGATAAAGATGGTGATGAGCGTAATGATAACCATCAACTCATCATGCAAACTATCGAGCTTTACCATAATAGGAGTAGCTGGCTCTTGAAAACCTAGCTGCCAAGGCTTTGCGTGTCCTTTAACAAGCGATGCTTCCGCTGCCTGTTCTTCCACTTGCTCAACCACGGCCTCAACGACCACATCAGCTTCTGCTTCAGCGTCTTGCGCCATAACAGATGAAGGTGCCAAGAGTGCCATAACACCCATTAAAATCGTTAATGCGAGAAGCTTTACACAATGTTTCATTACAAAACCTTTCCAATAATATTTTTCATAACATATTACATGACCGTAATAGCGAAAAATGTCGGGACTTAGAACATAGAATCTTTACATGCTTGCATATACGACAACACTGGACGGTTGTAAAGCTGCTTGTAACAATCTACGCTAAATGCTACATCAGTTTTTAGCAATTGTGTTCAAGAGTGAACAACCCATCAGAAAGAGACATAGTATGAGCCTACCCAAAGATTGGTTTTTTGAACGTACAAATATGGACCGCGACCGCGTTGAATCGCTCATCAATAATACATTGCATGACATGGATGACGGCGAGTTGTTCTTGGAATATGCACAGGGTGAAAGCGTTGTGTTTGATGATGGATGTATTCGCAATGCCAGCTTCAACACCACCCAAGGCTTCGGGTTACGCTCCGTTTACGGCGAAACGGTAGGGTTTTCGCACGCCAATGATATGTCTGAAGAGGCTATCGCCCGCGCAGGTGAGACAGTACGCAGCATCTCGCGAAACTCAGAATCTCACAGCACAAATATCTCGCTCAACCGCAAGCCCGAAGCGCTCTATACCGACATCAACCCCATCGGCGAGATGATTTTCGCTGACAAAGTCACCTTGCTTGAGAAAATTGATACCTATTGCCGCGCCAAAGACAGCCGCGTCAAACAAGTGTCCGCATCATTATTCGGCGAGTGGCAAGTGGTGGAAGTAATACGTCGCGACGGTGAATCATCACGCGATATTCGTCCGCTCGTACGCCTCAATGTTTCCGTCGTTGTCGAAAAAGACGGACGCATGGAAAATGGCTCATCTGGCGCGGGTGGACGCGTTGCCTATAGCGAGTTTATCTCAGAATCCGCATGGCAAGGACAAGCTGATGAAGCACTCCGCCGCGCATTCGTAAACCTCGAAGCCATTCCCGCACCAGCGGGTGATTTGCCTGTCGTGCTCGGCAATGCATGGTGTGGCGTGATGCTGCACGAAGCTGTCGGTCACGGACTCGAAGGTGATTTCAACCGCAAAGGCACCTCCACATTCGCAGGTCGTATTGGCGAGCGCGTTGCTGCCAAAGGCGTCACAGTAGTCGATGACGGAACCATGTTTGGACGGCGCGGCTCACTCACGATTGATGATGAAGGCACGCCGACAGGCTATAATGTACTCATCGAAGACGGCATCCTCAAAGGCTACATGCAAGACCGTATGAATGCACGCCTCATGGGCGTTGCACCAACAGGAAACGGACGCCGCGAATCCTACGCTGATTTGCCGATGCCCCGCATGACCAACACTTATATGTTGGCAGGAGAACGTGAACCTGAAGATTTGCTCTCAGGCATCGATAAAGGCATTTATGCTGCCAATTTCGGCGGTGGGCAAGTGGACATCACCTCAGGGAAATTCGTCTTCTCAGCCTCTGAAGCCTATATGATTGAAAATGGCAAAATTACCACCCCCATCCGTGGCGCAACCCTAATCGGCAACGGCCCCGACGTCATGCAACGCATCACAGGAATCGGCAATGATTTAGCCCTAGATGATGGTGTAGGAACCTGCGGAAAAGCGGGGCAATCTGTACCAGTGGGTGTAGGACAGCCTTCATTACTAATAGATAGCATGACTATTGGTGGTACTGAGGTTGGCTAAATGGTGTTAGGTTTCCAAACTTACCGATTAGCTTTTGTGCAAACAGCAAGTTTTCACCTGCCGAGAGCATCGCGCCAGCGATAGCTTCGAGACGCACAGCATGTGCGGCTTCGAAGCTATCAAATACTAATCTTCATCCCACAAATCAGGCACGGGCTGTGAAAGATTCACTTTCGGGGGAGCGGGTGCGGGGATGTCTATAAGATTATAAGTCACTGCCATTTCGGAGCGTAACTCGGCGGAGGGTTGACCCTGCCCTGCGGCAAGCACTTGACCATATTCTGATGGGCTGAAATCTTTGCCGCCTTTGGCATCTTCACGGAGCTTGCGGAAATCACGCAGTGTGAGTTGCAAATAGGAATAGATTGGATCGCCATAAGCGTTCTTACCCTGCAGCAACACCACCATCTCTTCATCTAAAAGAGAATCATCCAACACTTCCGCCGCTTCCTTAGAAGCCGCTTTGTCAGAGCCTAATGCTTTTGTTACCCAATCGGTCATAGAGCCTTACTTATAAAAAATGCCCAGCTAGTAGTACTAACTGAGCATTATAATGTTTTTTATGTAAAGATGTAAATTTTTTAATCTAGCATAATCTCAAGTGAGATAAACTTAAGCGAATGCTGTGGTAATTACGTTTATATGCTGCGCCCTGTATCATTGCCACGCTGATTCATCAGCTCTGCA
>CALJMC010000004.1 GCA_937982385.1 uncultured Rickettsiales bacterium
CGCCTCCAAACTTAATGGTGCTACTTGGTATGCCCACGAACGTGAGAATGCCTATCAACTGCACAGCTTAACAGGGTTAGGGAACACCCTCAACGTAGGAGGCCAGACAACCAGTTCAACCGCTTATCAAGCTAATATGACACCCGAAGAAGCATGGAATATTGACAAAAAATTAGATGATGGCCTTCCCATTAGTGGGCGGGTTATTCCTCAACAGCTTGGCAGTTGTGCGAGTACTACAACATATTCATTAACCATCACCTCACCCACATGTAGCGTAGCATTTGTCAAAGCGTATTGAGAGTGTAACTTTTTATTCTCGTTCGGAGAGCCTTGCGCTAAGATAAGAGTGTGTTGGCTTTCTCTAAGCGCGTGATGACTCGCCAATTATGCTTTCAAACACCGACCTTAAACGTCGCTGGACTGGTGATGGCGTCACTGCCGACAGCAGCGGATGCTTCTACGGGGTCATAATTTTCATCCATTACGCGTTCTGCGGGGAAAATGACGCGCACCGTCGTCCCCTCACCCACCACGCTGGTGAGGTTAAGCTGACCACCATGGAGCTCAGCAAACATTTTACATAATGGCAAGCCAAGCCCTGTGCCTTCGTGGCTTTTGCTGCGATGTACTTGTCCGAAGACAGAAAGCGCCTTGGAGATATCTTCTTCGGCAATACCAATACCTGAATCAGCCACCACTAAATGCAGCGCACCGCCTGTATCAAGTTTTGCTTCCACACTAATAATACCATTTTGTGGCGTGAACTTCGTCGCATTGCTTACCAAATTAATCAGAATCTGTTTAATTTTACGCTTATCAGCAAAGAGTGGCGGCAAGTTTGGTGAAACATCCGTTACTAATTTCACACTCTTCGAACGCGCTTTTTCATTAAGCATTCGGCTCGCTTCATCTATAATTTCAGCAATGTCTACACGCTCTTCAACCACCTCGAGCTTACCCGCCTCACCTTTGGAGAATTCGAGAATATCCGTGATGAGATGCAGCAAGTGATTTCCGCATAAGTTAATGTCATGCATACGCTCTTTTTGCTTGGCGTTGAGTGGGCCAAAATAGCCTGAATTCATCATCTCGGAGAACCCAATAATTGCATTGAGCGGAGTGCGCAGCTCATGCGACATATTCGCTAAGAACTCTGATTTTGCTTGAGATGCTAGAATCGCCGCACCTTCAGATTCTTCCACCCGTGTAATCTGACGTGCCATGGTGAGTGCAAAGAATGATAGCACTGAGCCAAACACAGTGAAAAGTATGAGGAACGAAATATCTTTTAAGCGCTCTTGCCAAAAGGCACTCAAGAAATCATCTTCATCAAGCATGACTGCAGCAACAATCGGTAGCTTATCAAAATGCTTCACCGCCAAAATATTGACCGAATCATTGTATTTATCGACGCTAGTCTCCACGATATCAGGATTACTCGCAAACATTTTTGGACGCAGGATATTATTCATCGCACCATTGTGACGCTTATGCACCGTGCCTTCAAACAAATCGCGCCCATCTTCCAAGAAGAGAGAAATATAACGCTTGAAGCCCGAGTCAATCGACGCGAAGAAGTCAAGAAAATACTCGCCATATACTGCTGCAACGACAATACCGCCGAACGTACCGTCGAGTTTATCAACACGTTTGGCGACCAAAATTAAATTGCGATGCCTCACCCCATTATCAAAATGCGGCGCGATATAGGTTGTAATATCATTATTATTTTTCAGCTTACGAAATGGCTCAGAGCTGCTAATGTTCGAGTTGTAATCCAGCCAGCCTTCATAGTCCTGCTTATGGACAGCCATCTCAACGTCACCCTTCTCATTGATGAGCGCGATGGACACCATCTGCGGCGTATTCTCGACCCAAACATTAAAGTTATGCACCATATCTTCAGGCAGATTTCCACCGAAAAGCATATTGAAATATTGACGCTCAGTAGCACGTTGCAACGCTAAATCAACAGTAAGAAACGTGAGTTCAATTTGGTCGGAAAGAATATTAACAAGACGCTCCGCGTTCTCACGACCACGCTCAGTTGCGTCATCATAATCACGAAATGCCTGATACAGCACAATAATCCCAAACAGCAGCATAATGAATGTACTGAAGGCAATTAAGTTGCGTATTCGCGGCGACGTATTTTTCTTATTATGCTCCATGCAACCACATGTGTTATTTACGCTTCTTTACGAATGGGGTTGACTTATTAACCTATTATTAACCATTTTGCAAAGAAAACTATTTCCCCTAGTTTCACTATAATGGCATCAAGAAGTTAAATTAAACCTAACAAATGCACATAAAATGCTATCTTTTTTCAGTGAGCTCTGTTCTTTTAAGGAAACTATGAATATCGTTGCATATCAGACACAAGGCATAATAGCATGACAACCTCAAGTTATACCGTCTCATTTGAAGGTATCTGCACCACCCCCATAGAGGTACAAGTTCAGATTTCTGGTGGGTTGCCCGCCTTCACCATTGTTGGCTTACCAGACAAAGCAGTCGCGGAATCACGCGAGCGGGTGCGCGCTGCCATTCAATCCATTGGACTTGCGCTTCCTGCCAAACGCATCACCGTCAATTTGTCACCCGCCGACATTACCAAAGAAGGCTCCCATTTCGATTTGCCCATTGCACTTGCGGTCTTATCCGCCGTTGGGGTTGTGCCCGCCGATATGCTTTCAAACTCCATTGCAATGGGTGAACTGTCGCTCGATGGGCGCATTTTACCCGTCAATGGCATATTGCCGGCAGCTTTGGAGGCGTCAGCCTTAGGAAAAGGCATTATATGCCCCGAGGAATGCGGCGTAGAGGCATCATGGGCGGGCGACATAGACATTTTAGCACCACACTCACTCCTTAATCTTATTAACCATATGAAAGGCATTCAGGTATTATCCGCGCCTGAACCAATGCCGATGGTGGAGCCAAAGCCCAAGGTAGATATGCGTGAGATCCGCGGGCAACAGCTCGCTCGCCGCGCATTGGAAATTGCCGCTGCGGGCGGTCATAACTTGCTCATGTGCGGACCTCCTGGCACAGGGAAATCGATGTTAGCCGCAGCATTGCCCGGCATTTTACCGCCACTCTCCTCACGAGAAGTGCTCGATATCAGTATGATTCGCAGTATCTCAGGTGGCTTGCGCGATGGGCGCATCAGCAAAAGCAGACCCTACCGCGCACCACATTATTCTGCTTCTATTGCCGCGATGGTCGGAGGCGGGCGCAAGGCTAACCCCGGAGAAATATCCTTAGCCCATCGCGGTGTACTCTTCCTTGACGAACTGCCCGAGTTTCCACGCACTGTGCTGGAGTCGCTCCGGCAACCACTCGAAACTGGCGATGTCACTGTATCACGTGCGAATGCCCACCTCACCTATCCCGCAGATTTCCAACTTATCGCTGCAATGAACCCCTGCAAGTGCGGATATCTGGGCGACGCAGCCCTTGCCTGCAACAAAGCACCGCGCTGTGGTGCTGACTATGCGAGCAAAATTTCAGGTCCGTTGATGGACAGAATTGACCTGCATATCGACATGCCGATGATTGAAACCTCTGAGCTACTGAAAAAAGAAGCAGGCGAATCCACCGCCGAGGTTGCCGCACGTGTCGCTGCCGCCCGCGCCACTCAAGAAGCTCGTAACCCTAAAGGCGTCATTAATGCACGTCTTTCTGGGGATGAGCTGGAGCATATCGCCACCCCAGATACAGAGGGCAAAGCACTGCTCGAAAAAGCCATGGCAGAATTCAGGTTGTCAATGCGTGGCTATACGCGTATTCTCCGTGTTGCACGCACCATTGCTGATTTGGACAACTCCGAACATGTCCTCGCCCACCACGCCGCCGAAGCCATCAGCTACCGCCGTATGCTTCATATTCAAAATATACAAAGGGCAGGATAATGGAATTATTGGAGAACACCTATCTCGCCAAAGCTATTCTCACTCGCTGCCTACGCATTGACCTCTATGCCAAAGAGATTGTCGAGACCGAACGCGACACAAAGCGTTTTATGGCAGAATATTGCGAACAGCTAGAACCCTATCTCGAGACATTACGCACACTCGATAAAGAGCTTCGTCGTCTGCAAGCGAGCGCTTCGACATTGCGCAAAGTTGCGGCAGCGGCACCAAACCCTATCACCATGCCCATAGCAGCACACAACTCGTCACGTCCGCGCACTCGCAAAGAAGCTCATAGTCTCACAGGCGAATTGCGGAAGCTTTATCGCACGCTAGCGAAGGATTTTCATCCGGATATTCAGTCAATCGATGATGACACGATCAAACAGCTCAATGATGCGCATAGCCATCAACGTCTGGGTAGTTTGTGGCAGATTGCATTCTCGAGTGCATGGAAGCAACCAAGTGACGAAGTGGAATCTGATCGCACGGTCATGCTCCGATTTTATGAAAAGAAAACCAAACACGCATTGCATGTCGTGCAGTCACATTTGTTACAGCTTCAAGGCAGCACTGATTTTCTGCTCAAAGAACGATCTTTCCTCGCTACGCTTAAGGGGCATTCTTTCACTGCAGATATTATTGAAAGCTTAGAAGAAGAAATCACGACCAAGCAGCGACGCCTCACCTATTTGGAGCTCACCGCACCAATGCGGGAATATAGGAAAACGTTAAGAGCTTGTAGTGAGTAAAACCCCCAGCTACTTCTTCTTATTGCGCTTGAGAGCAACCATCGAGGTGAAGTGACCCATGGGTGCTTCTTCTTGCTTGTTTTCTTTGCTGGCGGGCCCGATGCGGCGCTTGAATTCATTCTTCTTATATTCAAGTTGAAATCCACCACCTTGCAGATTATTAATTTCTAGCACATATTTTTGCACGGGTGCTTGTGGGTTATCCTTGCGAGAAAACACCATCAGATACAGTTTATTTTGCGCTGGCACTGTCGTTTTAGGATATTCAAGATGCAGTTTCTCTAGCTCTTTTTGCACTTCTTCAATCGTATCAAAGGTCTTACCTTTTTGCGCAGAGCGAATAATTGGATGCCCCGGGTTCGGCATTTTTGCAGGCATACGTTTGCGGCGCGGATGGAATTTCAATTCCGTCTCAAGCTTGGTCGCGCTAATCGTGTATAATTTTTCATCTTCGAGATGTTCCACCGTCATGAACGCATAATTGCCCATATAGCCACGTTCTTTTTCGGCTTTGGCGATGTCAAAATCTTTAATCCACATGATGAGGCATGGCTTGGGCGGGTTTTCTTCCTGATTTTTTGCAGGAGTGAAATGCTCAGCCAAATTCTTCAGCTTATCGACGGCAGAATCCTCTGTCTCAAAACGATAGAGCTTTTGGATTGCCGCAGCAATATGCTTATTCTTAGCGTTAGCGTAACGCTCTTTTTTTACTGTCTTTTTGGTCGTCATGCAGGAGAACCCTGTTATTGAAGATACTGCACTATAACATAAAAAAGGTAAATTTTTTACTAATGTGTTTTTAAGAAGCAAAGTTAGAGAATTGATAAAATGCAAACAGCATGTTTGCATCTGCCGAGAGCGTCACGCCAGTGACAGCGGAGAAACGCACAGCATGTGCGGCTTCGAAGCAAATAAAGCATCAAACCAAATCGCGGAGCGTAGCGACAAGCGGCTTATCTGCGGGGGGCATGGGGTAATTTCGCAACTCATTAATACGTACCCATTTCAGCTCCTGACCCTCAATGGGGGTCAGCGTACCATGCCAACGACGGCAAATATAAAGCAACAATAATAGCATGTCATCAGGGTCATAGGACTCACATTCACGCGCGGGATCACACCCCTCGTCATCCTGAGTTTGATCAGGTTGTGCCGTGGAGGCATTCAGCGGATGGGTAACAAAAGCCGCCTCGCGCATGCAACAGGGTGATGTTTTAATGCCAAGCTCCTCGCGCAATTCGCGTACCAAGGCTTCCGCAGGCATTTCATCGGCATGGACCTTACCGCCCGGAAATTCCCACAAACCCGCCATGGGCTTTCCCTCGGGGCGTTTGGCGATAAGGACACGTCCATCTTCATCAATCAAAGCTGCTGCAGTAACAAAAAGCATAGTTAGCTCCTGTAATCCGCATTAATGGCAATATATTGCGCTGTAAAGTCGCATGTCCAAATGGTTGCCTCACCACGTCCGACACCGACATCCACATGCAGTACGATATGCTGTTGTTTCATATGCTTTGCAGCATTGGCTTCCACATAGCCAGGGTTTAGCTCTCCATCTTTAGCGGCGACTTCCTTACCGATTTCAATCATTAAACGGTCACGGTCTGCCCATTCGCCGGATTTACCGACGGCTGCAACGATACGCCCCCAGTTAGGGTCTTCACCTGCGGCGGCAGTTTTCACAAGCGGAGAATTGCCAATCGTCAGCGCAATACGACGCGCTGCACCATCATCTTCTGCGCCCGTCACTCTCACTTCAACTTCTTTAGTAGCCCCCTCACCGTCACGGACAATCTGGCGCGCCATGTCTTCCATCAGCGATGAGAACGCTTCTTTGAAGGAGCGCAACCGCTCATCAGATGGATCATCAATCAGTTCATGTGCAGCCTTGCCGGTGGCTAACAACAACACCATATCATTGGTCGACGTATCTCCATCCACCGTAATGCTATTGAATGTTTTTTGATTGGTGCGCGTCAGCATGGTCTTAAGCACTGAGGCGGATATATGCGCATCTGTCGCCACAAACCCAAGCATTGTTGCCATGTCCGGCGCTATCATGCCTGAGCCTTTTGCGATAGCATTGATGGTCACCTTTTTGCCATCAATCTGTGAGGTGCGCGTGGCGTATTTTGGATAGGTATCAGTAGTCATAATTGCATGCGCCGCATCGACCCAGCCATCTGCTTTAGCGGATTTAACCAAGTCAGGAAGTACCTTCCCGATTTTTTCATCGGGCAGCTTCTCACCAATGACGCCTGTAGATGCAATATAGACCGCTTCCGCCTCACATCCGACGCACTCAGATGCTACTGCAACAGTAGAACGCACCGATTCTGTGCCTGCCTTACCCGTGAACGCATTCGCATTGCCCGAATTCACTACCACGGCGCGCACAGTGCCATTTGGAGCAATCGAACGACACCACTCAATGGGCGCCGCTGCAGTAAGTGAACGTGTGGTGACGCAGGCAGTTTGTGTGCCTTCACCTAAGACCATTAGCAACACGTCATCCCGTCCAGCATAGCGAATATTCGCTTCGGCCGTGGCAAGCGTCACGCCCGCAATCTCGGGCATATCAGGGAAGCTAGCAGGTGCTAGTGGAGAGACAGGAAGGTCATGTCCCATAGATTTACTGTGTAGTATCAGGTGTTCTGGTGAACTCTTTTTCTGCACCAGCACTGTCAAAATAGGATACTTTCGCGCTATCAATCAAATCGTTGATATAGTTCTGAATCGCCTCGCCTTTTACTTTTGCTTCAAGTGATTCTTTCACTTCTGCAAACGCAGGTGCTTTCACTGCACGGCGGTCTTCCACCTTAATCACATGCCAACCGAAACCTGTTTGCACCGGATCAGAGACTTCGCCTTTCTTAAGCGCAAAGGCTGCTTTTGAAAATGCAGGAACCATGCGGTCTTCCGTGAAGTAACCCAAATCACCACCTTGAATGCCACTGGATTTATCTTTGGAAAGCTCTTTAGCGAGCGCTTCAAAGTCACCGCCATCTTTTAGTTTTGCTACCAGCTCTTTGGCTTTATCTTCTTCAGCCACTAAAATATGACGTGCCTTGAGCTCTTCTTTACCACTCACCTTGTCAATCATCTTTTTATATTCCACTTGCAACTGCGCGTCTGACGCAAAACCGCTCGCTTTTTTCTCTAGGAATGCTTGGGCTACAATCTTGCTTTTAATTTGCTCAATTTGCTTTTGTACTTCCACAGATTGTTCAATGCCTGATGCCATCGCTTCTTTGTTTATGAGATGTTCACTGACTACACCACGCAACACATTGGTGCGGACATCATCTTTCATATCACCAAATTTTGGGGCTTGTCCTTCAGGGAACATGCCATCCCAGATTTTCTCAACTTCTGTACGCGTAATCGACTTTTCATCAATCTTAAGCACGACAGAGTTTGCCGTTGCGCTGGCGGCTGCGCCCATCAAGAGTGCCGCTGAAAATAGCCCTGAAATCATTGAACGTTTTATAGCCATGAGAAACTCCGTATGTGAATAAATATTATTCATGTTTATTGCATAGTAAACAGAGTTATTCAAGCGATTCCATTGACATATTGTCACGCATTACCTATCTGTGTGAGGACAGTAATTATCACGAGAAAGAAACCATCCTTATGTTCGGTAGTTTAGCGAAAAAAGTCTTCGGTAGTGCAAATGATAGACTGGTTAAAAAATATCAGAAAAATGTTGATATTATCAACGCGATGTCATCGACCTTCGCTGCCTTAAGCGATGATGAAATACGCGCAAAAACAGATGAATTTCGTGCCCGCATAGAAGATGGTGCAACGCTGGATTCCCTACTGCCCGAAGCATTCGCAACGGTGCGTGAGGCAGCAGAGCGTAGCCTTGGCATGCGTCATTTTGATGTGCAGCTCATTGGCGGCATGGTGCTTCATGAAGGTCGCATTGCCGAAATGAAAACGGGTGAAGGTAAAACGTTGGTCGCAACCTTGGCAGCCTATCTAAATGCACTCGATGGCAAAGGCGTGCATGTCGTCACCGTCAATGATTACCTAGCTGAGCGTGATTCTGAATGGATGAGCGCCGTCTATGAATTCTTGGGGCTATCTGTCGGTGTTATCATCAATGATCTGGATGATGCAGAACGCCAAGTTGCCTATGCGTGCGACATCACCTATGCCACCAATAATGAGCTGGGCTTCGATTATTTACGCGATAATATGAAATATTCCAAAGAATCGATGGTGCAGCGTGCGCATAACTTTGCCGTGGTCGATGAAGTGGATTCAATTCTCATTGATGAAGCGCGTACACCACTCATTATCTCTGGCCCTGTTGAGGATAATTCTGAGCTTTACACCACGATGGATAAATTCATTCCAGATTTGGTTGATGAAGATTACGACATCGATGAGAAAGGCAAGAATTGCACGCTCACCGAAGAGGGCGTGGAGCATGTGGAGCAGTTACTCACAGATGCCGAATTGATGGATGAAGGCTCGAGCCTCTATGACATCACTAATATTTCATTGCTGCATCACACCAACCAAGCACTCCGGGCGCACAAGCTATTTACCATCGATAAAGATTACCTCGTGAAAGATAACAAGGTGGTGCTGATTGATGAGTTCACAGGACGGATGATGGATGGTCGCCGCTACAGCGATGGCTTGCACCAGGCACTTGAGGCTAAAGAGGGTGCTGTCATTCAAAATGAGAATCAGACGCTCGCATCCGTGACATTCCAGAACTATTTTAGACTCTATCCCAAGCTTTCGGGCATGACGGGTACGGCGATGACGGAGGCGAATGAGTTCGCTGATATTTATGGTTTGGAAGTCATCGAAATGCCGACTAACGTTCCGTTGGCGCGCCTCGATAATGATGATGAAATCTATCGTACACCTGAAGAAAAATATATGGCTGTGATTGAAGAAGTGAAAACAGCGTATGAGCGCAATCAACCCGTGCTGGTGGGTACGGTGAGTATTGAGCAGTCCGAATTGCTCTCGAAAATGCTCAAGAAAGACAAAGTGCCGCATGAAATTTTGAACGCACGTCACCATGAGCGTGAAGCACAAATTATTGCTCAAGCCGGTCGCCCTGGCGCACTGACGATTGCTACAAATATGGCAGGCCGTGGTACCGATATCAAACTCGGCGGCAACGCTGATATGATGATTGCGCATGAAACAGTGAACCTCACTGATGAGAAAGCAATTGCTAAAATTGCTGACAAAATTGAAGCGCAAGTAGCTGCGGACAAAGCGATTGTGTTGGAAGCTGGCGGACTCTATGTGATTGGTACAGAGCGCCATGAATCACGCCGTATTGACAACCAGTTGCGTGGCCGTTCAGGTCGTCAAGGTGATCCAGGTGCATCGAAGTTTTATCTCTCATTGCAAGATGATTTGATGCGTATTTTTGGTTCAGAACGTATTGATTCTATGTTGCAAAAACTGGGACTCGAAGAAGGCGAAGCCATCTTCCACCCATGGATGAACAAAGCCATCGAGCGCGCCCAAACCAAGGTCGAAGCACGTAACTATGACATGCGTAAGAACTTGCTGAAATTTGATGACGTGATGAATGATCAGCGTAAGGCTATCTTTGAGCAACGCATTGATTTGATGGAATCTGAAGATGTACGTGAAATCACGGATGAAATGCGCGAGAGCATCAATGCCGAACTCGTAGCGGTGCATATCCCTGCAAAATCCTATGCCGAGCAATGGGACACCAAAGGGCTATCAACGCAACTTCTCAGCACCTATGGCATTGAATTTCCTGTTGCTGATTGGGCGAAGGAAGAAGGCATTGCCGACCAAGAAATTTTGGAACGCATTGAAAAAAACACGTCTGAGAATATGGACTCCAAAGAAGTAGAATATGGTGAAGACGTCATGCAAATGGCGCGTAAACGTATCTTGATGCAAACGCTCGATCATCTGTGGAAAGACCATCTGCATTCACTTGACCATCTTCGTAACGGTATTTATCTGCGTGCCTATGGTCAAAAAGATCCGCTCAATGAATATAAACAAGAAGCATTTTCATTGTTTGAACAAATGCTCTCTGACCTACGTGAGAAAACCACGCAGCGCCTAGCTCATTTACAAATTCGCATGGAAATGCCTCCTGAAATGGCAGAGCTCGAACGCCAAAATATGGAACGCATCAAAGAATCCCGTCAAGATCCGGCCCTTGCAGGCGTGACAGCTCTGTCAGAAGATGCGGTGGGTGAGAACATTACTATGGG
Source organism: uncultured Rickettsiales bacterium (assembly GCA_937982385.1). Lineage (GTDB taxonomy): Bacteria > Pseudomonadota > Alphaproteobacteria > Rickettsiales > UBA998 > CALJMC01. Next base: position 10,921 of record CALJMC010000004.1, read on the forward strand.
GCGCGTTAATGCTGAGGAACGCGATGCCGCTGACCCAACAACATGGGGTAAAGTCGGACGCAATGAGCCATGTCCGTGCGGCTCAGGCAAAAAATTCAAGCAGTGTCATGGGCAGGTGGGTTAGGCCTTAATTTCGACCGCTATAACGTGCTCTTCGATAATTAATGTCTGCGACATTCGTATCAGGCGCTTTCGCTGTTGAAAATTTCTCAAACATTCTTTTTGTAATCGCTTCGGCTGATTTTATAGATGCACCATAAGATTCAAGCACTGTAATAGCGCTGTCTCTTGCAGAGTCGATGCTGCTAAAACCGTTCACATCACGTGCAAAGTTTTTCAAATATTCAACTACTGCCTGACGCCCTTCTACAGTAGCATCTGCAAAGCGCGAAGCCTCCGCATGTGCGGCGTCTTCGATTTGCTGCTCTATCGGTTTTAATGAGTTTTGTGTGCTATATTTTTTTGTCATGCGGTGCTTATACAGCAAAATTATGACAGCTTTATGACGATGACTCATTTTTCTTACGTAAAATCTTCCAAATGCCATAGATGCTAATGGCAATCCAGAAAATTTCTATCACGATGGATGGCATATTGACGTGCACCGTCAGGGATATCATCAGCAGAATGGCACCTGCCAAATTGATAAGCGGATATTTGATATCTTCAGACGTGATTTTGCCCGATTGCAGCAAAAGGAACGCTAGAATGATAAGCGCCGAGCCAATATAACCTACAATATCAGCCGCTAATGCAATCGACATTATGCTGCCGCTTCTTCATCAGTCTCACCCGCGAGCGCTTTAAGCGCCTTGGGAGAAAGCTGAATATTGAGTTCTTTGAGTTGCTTTTCATCTGCCACTTGTGCAGGTGCACCCATCAGCAAATCTTCGGCTTTTTGGTTCATTGGGAAGGCAATCACCTCACGGATATTTGGCTCATCAGCAAGCAACATCACCATGCGGTCAACCCCAGGCGCAATCCCACCGTGGGGAGGTGCACCAAGTTTAAACGCGCTAATCATGCCGCCAAATTCTTTCTCCACGGTCGCTTGGTCATAGCCTGCCAAGCCAAATGCTTTATACATCAAGTCAGGCTTATGATTACGAATCGCACCTGATGAAAGCTCAATACCATTACACACGATGTCATATTGATATGCTTTGAGTGCGAGCAATTTCTCTTGGTCTGTGCCACATGCTTCCAACGCTTCCATGCCACCTTGCGGCATAGAGAATGGATTATGTGAAAATTCTAACTTGCCATCATCATCCAACTCGAAATACGGGAAGTCGACGACCCAACAGAATTTGAATATGTTATCATCAATGAGTTCAAGCTGACGACCCACTTCATCACGTACCTTGCCTGCAATGTCTGCTGCTTCGGCTGTTGTACCTGACGAGAAGAACACGGAATCACCAGCTTCTAGCCCTGCTGATTCTTTAAGTCTATTCAAGCGCGCTTCATCCAAGAATTTAACGAGCGGACCTTTTGCTTCACCATTTTCATCGAAGATGATATAGGCCAAGCCTTTGGCGCCTTGCTCTTGCGCATAGCCAATCATTTTATCATAGAAGCTACGCGGCTTATCAGCTGTTTTTGGCGCAGGAATCGCACGTACTGTGCCGCCACCATCAATCACTTTGTTGAAAATGCCGAAGCCTGAGCCATGCCATACATCTGATGCATCCACGATTTTAATCGGGTTACGCATGTCTGGCTTGTCGTTACCATACGAAAGCATCGCCTCGTCATAAGGAATATGCGGGAACGCGCCGTCATCCATTTTCTTATCCGAGAATGTAGAGAATAAATCACTCAACACAGGCTCAATGGCGTTGAACACATCATCCTGCGTACAAAAACTCATCTCCATATCGAGCTGATAGAACTCGCCCGGCGAGCGGTCAGCACGCGCATCTTCATCACGGAAACAGGGAGCGATTTGGAAATATTTATCAAAGCCCGATACCATCAAGAGCTGCTTGAACTGCTGTGGCGCTTGTGGAAGCGCATAGAATTTACCGGGATGAACCCTAGAGGGCACCAAATAGTCACGCGCACCTTCAGGAGAAGACGCTGTCAAAATCGGTGTTTGAAATTCCATGAATCCTTGGTCAATCATACGATTACGCAAAAAGGAAATCACGTTTGAACGCAGCACAATATTGCTATGCAATTTCTCACGACGCAAATCGAGGAAGCGATAGCGCAAACGCAATTCTTCCGATTGTTCGCGGTCCGAGTTCACCTGCAATGGCAGCTGGTCAGCTTCTGATTCAACATGACACTCAGCAATGCGCACTTCAATCGCACCTGTTGGCAAATCTTTATTCACCGCCTCTGCGTCACGCGCTGTCACTTCACCTGTCAGCGTAATCACGCTTTCATTGCTGATGTGGCTTAAGCTATCAAACATCGCATGGTCAGATTCCATCACCACCTGCGTAATGCCATAATGGTCGCGCAAATCGATAAACAACAACTGCCCATGGTCGCGCTTGCGATGCACCCAGCCCGAAAGCTTCACTGTCTCACCGACATTACTTTTGTTCAATTCCGCCAAATGATGACTACGATATGTATGCATGTTTTTTCTTTCTTTTTGTCGCTATTTTAGTTTGTAAGGCGCTCTATATAATAGAAGTTTCCGAAAAATGCAAAGCTAAAGACTAGCTCTATGTAGGGTCGCCCCACATGCTTCCATATTGCTGATAACTCATGTAATAGCCTTTTACAAACATGGGAATATCGGGAATGGCGGTTGCGAAGCTGAGACTTCCAAACATAAAATTACCCACCAAATTGCATATTATGATGATAGAGAACCATAACCTCATAGTCGCGTAGCGTACCAACCCAATGATATTCATCACAAGCATCAGAGCAATAAAGCCATACACGATGTCCATATGTGTGCTCATCTCATGTTGAGCCACACTTAAATAGATGGACATTACCCAAGAGCATACAATATTTAACAGCACAAAATATATGACTCCCTCACGGTAGTGAGGTGTTTTTGCATTCCAATGACGGTGCATAGCAGTATCTATTGCATTCTGTGTATCCATGTAGAAAATATAATAGTTACCGTCAAAACTACAAGTTTAAAAACACTCTTCCCGCTTCAATACTGAGCTTCTATTGTCAGATCAAACATATTGGAAGGTAAGAAGATGGAATATTATGGAGATACTCTTGGCGATGTTATCAGCAAATCCCTGCATCGTGAACTAAGCAAGAGGGGCAAAACCTCACCTCAACTGCAACATAAAACGATGATAACAATTCCTGCTCCACCCTTGAGATGGGGAGCATGGATTAACATTCACAATCAATTTGGAGTAGTCGGGGCAAACAGCGATCAACATGTCACCAACCTAGACATCGCTTTTACACCAACATCTGAAATGCAATCTTCCTTTGGCATACAAATACAAGGTGGAGATGAATTTATTGATACATTTTCGACGGGTTCTACAACGGTTCGTGCCACGATTACAG
>CALJMC010000005.1 GCA_937982385.1 uncultured Rickettsiales bacterium
CATTTCTAATGCGCTCCATACTCATATATTTGAAAAGCCCGCGAATAGAACTTATGCGTCGGGCAATTGATGATGCAGAAAGCGCATTATTTCCTTTGCTCAATTGCAATATATAGTTATTGAGCGCTGTAAAGTCAGCGTTCAGAATCGTCACCTTCTGTTGTTTAAGGTAACACTCCAGATCCTCCAAGTCATTACCATAGCTATTTATAGTATGACGGCTGGCATTACGTTCAGCACGTAAAGTGTCAAGGAAGTCGAGGCATTCGCCACTAATATTGCGTTTGGTTAGGGATTCCATTACGCGCTCACATGCTTCTCTATCCAGTCTTGGATAACATCTATCTGCTCATCATCCATCAGTGAGGGGGCATGCCCCACATTATCAAACTCTACAAAGGTTACATGACCTGCTTCGGCCATTTCATGCGCGACTTCTTTTAGCAACACATCAGAATGGGTGCCGCGCAATAGAAGGGTCGGGCAGGTGACGTGCTGCCAGAAGGGCTTTAAGTCTATATCTTCAATCGTCGCACCTTCAACCGCAGACATCACACGCGGGTCGCAGGCAAAGGTAAAGACGCCGTCTTTTATTTCCCAAATGCTAAATTCAGCAAAGCGCTTCCAATGGAGCGGGTTATGGATTGCGAACGGTTCCGTTACTTTTCGTAAAAATTCTTCAGCCTCATCGCGCGTATCAAAAATATGTTCTCGTGCGGCATAATCGGCAATACGCTGCATTGCAGCTTGTGGAATAAAATGCCCAATATCATTAAGAATAAGGCTTTTGAAAATAGATGGTTTGAATGTTGAGGCGATCATTGCAATAATGCCGCCCATAGAGGTTCCAAGCCAATGAACCTGTTCAATATTTATGTGTTTAATTACAGCTAGGGCGTCTGAAACATAGGTTTCGTAATTGTAACTTTGAGGGTTTTGTAACCAATCGCTCATGCCGCGCCCCGCAACATCAAGGGCAATGATACGGTATTCGTGTGAGAGCTGTGAAGCGACGATATCGAAATCATGTGCATTACGTGTGAGCCCATGGACACAAAAAATAACCTCAGGATTTGAGTTTCCATTACGGCATTCCCATTCCAGATAGCCAATGCGATGTGCCTCAGTGGCGTCAGTGGCAGGCATATCAATAAAATGCTGTTCAGCATGTGGTGGAAGCGGCGGTAAATCATGAAGTGGTTTCATTATATCTATTTCCTAATATCGAGACATTTCTAACCCTGCCAGAGAGATTTCAGCCTCACGACTTTCCATCACATCGGCCAGTAAATAGGCACTTGCCGCGGCCTGCGTCCAGCCGAGTGTACCATGTCCGGTATTGAGATACAAATTTGATAATGGAGTCGCGCCGATAATAGGAGGGCCATCTGGTGTTTGGGGTCTGAGACACGCCCATTTCTTAACTTGATCAATAGTCGCGTTGGGGTAATGTGCCTGCAGGCAGTTGACAAGAGGGGTGATACGCTTTTCGCGAATCAGGTGATTATAGCCAGCAATTTCGGCTGTGCCTGCTGCACGAATACGGTCGCCAATACGTGAGATAACAATCTTCTGCTCACCGTCGGTAAGGCTTTTTGTCGGCGCGCCGTCCCATGCCGGCACGGTAATACTGTAGCCTTTCATAGGATAAATGGGCACATCAATACCTACGCGACGCAAATGCACAGGTGAATAGCTACCAAGCGCCATAACATATTTGTCAGCTGTGAAGTGTCCTTTACTTGTCTCAACCCTAGAAATCTCACCTTTGTCTTCTCTCATCCATGCAATATTAGTGTCGTAATGAAAGATTACGCCGAGTTCCTTTTCGCAATATGCTGCGAGGTTTTTAGTGAATAAATAAATATCACCTGATTCATCTAGGTCTGAATAGATGCCGCCTATAATGTCTTTTTCGGTATGTTGCAGGCTAGGCTCATTTTCAAATACCTTTGCCCTACTATCAAGGATATGTTCCTTACAACCGAGTCCGAGCGTTTCTTGAAAGTCGGCCTGAGCAACGGCACCGGCCATTTCTTTTTCATTCGTGAATAAGTGTAAAATACCATTATTTTGGTGGTCAAATTCAATCGATGTTTCGTCTATGATTTGCTGCATTTTGTTCTTGGAGTGCATGCCCAAACGTAGCATTATTTCGCAATGCTCGTGGGCGCGGGCAGTGGTGCAATTGCGGAGAAACTTTATTCCCCACTTCATCATGTGAATTTCCGGGCGGAAGCGCATGACTAAGGGCGCATCATCTCGGAACATCCACTTCATTAATTTTGGAAGCGCACCAGGATTTGCCCATGGTTCGGCATGAGTGTAGCTCAATTGAGCGCCATTCGAATATGAACATTGTTCAGCTGCGCTATGTTCCTGATCAATAACCTCAACCTCATGCCCCCGTGATGCGAGCACATAAGCAGCGGTTATCCCTGTAATACCAGCACCTAGAACTAGAACTTTCATTCTTACCTCACAATGAATTGCTATGCATAGTATAGCATTTCAACTATTACTCACGCAATCAGAGTTCTCATGAAATGTGGGTTTGTTTTGGGATGTGTCAGAAGTGTTATGTAAGACTTTGTAATGCAAAGTCACGTGTACTTACTGTCCCGTTATGTACTCGGTCAGTAAGGTTGGCAAGCTCTGGAGCAACCGGGTTTTCTACTTGCGCTTCATAATGGTCTTCTAGTTCTGCATGAAAATCATCTTGAAGTTTCGATACGAAGTCTTTTTTTGTAGTGTTAGGCCAATTTTTATTGCCATAGGTTTCCGGCTCATTTGGAGTGTAAATCTGATGCCCCTCAGAGTCTCGATGTAAAAACTCAAGTGTTTTTTGTGCTTCTATTACAGCCTTTACTAATGGCTCACCATGATCGTCACGTATTGCCATTACTTTATCTTCGCCTGTTTGAGGGTCAATCACAACACCAGTGAAACGAGAAATATCACTATTATGTTCTTGAGGAGGAATCGTATCATCTTTAAAGATAGTGCTAGCTTTCACCCAATGCAGGGCTGCAATGTCATCTTGTGCTGTCACCTCAGGTAAATTGTCTGCAGTTCCATACATATTCACATGGAAATCTTCAGTTACACCATGCTGACGCGGATCTGATGTCATGCGATAATCACTGCGTGTTCCAAGTGATTCAGGACGGTAGTTTTCTGGAAGCTCAATACCTGTTTCTTCTTTAAGCTCACGTATGGCACATTCTGCTAGATTTTTATCATATGGTTTACTTGGGTTAGGAGCACCTTCGGCGGCATGTGCCTCCATGTAACCGCCAACAGTGATAAGCTTATCTTGAAGCCCAAGTTCAGGGCGTTTAGGGTCTTTATATTTTTGTGCCATAAGCACATAAATTTCATCGGTATTAGTATCTGCGACAGTAACGATTACATTGCTGCCAACAGACGCGCGATCAAAATGCGACATCGCGACAGTTGAGTGTTCATGGGTTTGGGGCGCAATGGTATCGGTCGCATCACGACCATATTCAGAAAAGCCCAAGCTATCTGCCAAATAAGCAACGAGTGATGGTTTCAGTCTCGGGTCAGGGTGAGCTTCCACCACAGCTACAATTGAACTCATCAAAGACTCTGCATCAACGCCATGTTGCTGCAATGTGCTAAGGTCTACTTTGGGTGGCATTCCACTCATGCTCTTCTTTTCTCCGACTATAATCTATTATTAGTATAGCAAAAGAGGGTAAAAGAAGTGTGAAGGTTTGATGAAGGTTTTTTTGCGTTATATTAATCCATGGCTTTTAAATGAAAAATATTCTGATTTCGCGGCGATAACATGGTCATGAAGTCGAATATTGAGTGCGGTTGCCGCTTTTGCTACTGCCTCAGTCATCCGAATATCATCTTCAGAGGGGGTCGGATCGCCACTAGGGTGATTATGCACTAACAATATAGCAGTTGCACTAAGTTCTAGCGCACGTTTTACGACTTCACGTGGATAGACAGGCGTATGATCAACCGTTCCCTCAGACTGCAACTCATCCCCCAAAAGTTTATTTTTCTTATCTAAAAACAACACTCTAAAATGCTCAATCTTTTTATGCCCCATAGAAAAATGAATATAATCGAGCAAAGCCTGCCATGAATTTATAACGGGGAGGGCGGCAGCCTTTTCTCTAAGGGTGTATTCAGCACCAACTTGAACCGCGTGGAGCGCTGCTATGCCGGCATTTCCGAGCCCTTTGATGGCACGCAAATCATCTATGTTGGCCGTCATTACCCCGCCAAATGACTTGAATGATTTAATAAGAGTTTTCGCGAGGGGGCGCACATCTGAGCGCGCCGAAGCTGCAAACAGAATAAGTTCAAGCAATTCATAGTCTGCCAGCCCATCTGAGCCCTTTTCTAGGAACCTTTCACGTAGGCGCGCGCGGTGTCCGGTATAGTGTGGAGCAGGTTTTGTCATAAATCTTGCGTTCGCCGAAGTAATTGATTATGGTGCGTTGCTTCTTAAACTGTGTAACATACTCTCATTCGCTGTAAACATAAAAGAGAGTAAGGAGCGTAAACGATGTCAAGCAATACCAATCCTTTAGTATCCGTAATTATGGGTTCTCAGTCAGACTGGGAGACAATGAAACATGCTGTCGATATGCTGGACGCCATGGGCGTTACTAATGAGGTGAAGATCATTTCTGCACACCGTACGCCTGACAGGCTATATGATTTTTCTAAAGCAGCGGCGGGACGTGGCATTCAAGTGATTATTGCAGGCGCCGGTGGCGCAGCACATTTACCAGGCATGGCGGCGGCGATGACGCATCTTCCAGTTCTTGGTGTTCCCGTTAAAAGCAAGGCACTCAAAGGTAAAGATAGCCTGCTCTCAATCGTACAAATGCCAAAGGGGGTGCCTGTAGGGACGCTTGCCATTGGTGATGCGGGAGCTGCCAATGCAGGGATTATGGCAGCCTCTATTATTGCGCTGAAAAATGAAAATGTTGAGACGAAGCTCAAAGCATTTCGTGCCGCACAAACAGCATCTATTGCTGAAGAGGTCGTACGTTAAATGATAGAAGCAGGTGGCATTATTGGTATTATTGGTGGCGGACAACTTGGTCGTATGACAGCTATGGCGGCGGCACAGCTGGGCTATCATTGCCATATCTACACACCAGATGAAGGCACTCCCGCCAGTGAAGTGGCAAAGTTCACAACTGTTGCACCATATGATGATGAAAAAGCTCTTGAGGCTTTTGCGGGTGCAGTTGATGTGGTAACATTTGAGTTTGAAAATATTCCTCATACAAGCCTTGCCTTGCTTGAAAAACATGTAAAAGTCTCACCAAATGCTAATCTGTTAAAGCTTTCGCAAAATCGCCTGCGCGAGAAAGACTTTATCAATAACTTGGAAATTGGAACCGCTGCATTTGGTGCTATTCGTTCTTCTGAGGACCTTGAAATGGGTGCCGAAGCATTCGGGACTCCTGCTATCCTTAAAACCACGGAAATGGGCTATGATGGCAAAGGACAAATCCGCATCGAGAAAGATACAGATGCTGAGAAAGCATGGTCCTCCTTACACACAGAAGAAGCAATTTT
>CALJMC010000006.1 GCA_937982385.1 uncultured Rickettsiales bacterium
CGTACAATAGGTGATTTTATTTTGCAAAGCGGTGCGACGAATTGAAAAACTATCTTTGAGTGATTGCGTTCCCTCAGTTGTATTGACTACGAAATCAACCTTATTATCTTTGAGCAAATCAACGATATGTGGACGACCTTCGCGGACCTTGTTCACTGCTTCAACATTTAGCCCTTGTTCGGTGAGGAAGCTTTGCGTTCCACGCGTTGCAATGAGCTTAAAGCCTAGATTCGCAAGGTTCTTGGCAATTTCAACGGTAGCTGCTTTGTCGCGTTCTTTCACTGAAATAAATGCTGTGCCGCTTGTTGGTATGGTGGCACCTGATGCAATATGCGCTTTGGCAAAGGCGTGAGCAAAGTCGACATCAATACCCATCGCTTCACCGGTTGATTTCATCTCTGGGCCGAGCACAACGTCTACATCTGGGAAGCGTGAGAAAGGGAACACAGCTTCTTTAACCGCGACATATTTGAAGAGCTCAGGTTTATCTGCAGGTGATGGCGGCAAGTCAAAGTCGGCGAGCATTTCACCTGCCATCAAGCGTGATGCAATTTTCGCAATCGGCAAATGGGTTGTTTTAGCAACGAATGGTACGGTGCGAGATGCGCGTGGATTCACCTCGATAATATAGATATCACCATCTTTCACGGCGAATTGCACGTTCATCAGTCCGACTACTTTGAGTGCTTTGGCGAGCGCCTCGGTTTGACGTTTGATTTCTTTGACGACTTCATAACCGAGCGAATAAGGCGGCAATGAACAAGCAGAGTCACCAGAGTGAATACCTGCTTCTTCAATATGCTCCATGATGCCTGCAACATAGACATCTTGGCTATCTGCTAGGGCATCAACATCAATTTCGATGGCATCTTGCAGGAAGCTATCGACAAGAATTGGGTTGTCGGAGAAGAGCTTGAAGAGTTCCGTTGAATATTCTTTTAAACGTTCTGCAGAATGAATAATCGCCATTGCGCGACCACCGAGAACGTAAGATGGGCGAACGACCACAGGGTAACCCATGGAGTCTGCACGCTCCATCAGCTCTTCTTGTGTATGACAAATTGCGTTCTCAGGCTGTTTTAGACCAAGGGAGTAGAGCAATTTCTGGAAACGTTCACGATCTTCCGCCAAATCGATTGAATCGGGCGAGGTGCCGATGATGGGGATACCCGCCGCTTCAATAGCGCTTGCGAGCTTGAGGGGTGTTTGACCACCAAATTGCACGACGACACCGCGTACGAATCCGCGTGTATGTTCGCGTTTGATAATCTGAATCACATCTTCTGCAGTTAGTGGTTCAAAATAGAGGCGGTCTGAGGTGTCATAATCGGTAGAGACGGTCTCAGGGTTGCAATTGATCATGATGGTTTCATAGCCCGCATCTGAGAGCGCATAGGCGGCATGCACGCAGCAATAATCAAACTCAATACCCTGACCAATACGGTTTGGACCACCACCGAGAATAATGATTTTTTGTTTATCGGTCGGTTGGGATTCACATTCGGGCTCGGACACGCCGTCACCTTCATAGGTGCTGTACATGTAGGGCGTGAGTGCTTCGAATTCACCCGCGCACGTATCGACGCGTTTATAGACAGGTCGGATGGAAAGTGATTCACGAATGGCAGTGACAGACCCTTCCGTTTGGCCAACGAGTTTTGCAAGTCGCGCATCAGAGAAGCCTAGTTTTTTCAGGTGCAGCATTTCTCTTTTGTCAGATGGAATGCCGCTTTCACGTACCCATTCCTCAGCATCTACGATGCCTTTTATTTGCCCTAAGAACCAGCGATCGAAAGATGTAACTTCTTGAATTTCATCGGTATTCAACCCATTTCTGAATGCCTGAGCAATGTTCAATAACCTATCAGGCGTCGGTTGTGCGATGGCTGAGCGTGTTGCGGCCTTGAGGTCGTCTCCATCATGGCATTTGATCTCCATATCGTCCAAGCCGGCCAAGCCGGTTTCCATCGAGCGCAATGCTTTTTGAAGGCTCTCTTGGAAGTTTCGACCCATCGCCATCACCTCACCAACAGATTTCATAGCGGTGCCGAGCGTAGCTTTAGTGCCGGGAAATTTCTCGAATGTGAAGCGTGGAATTTTAGTTACGACATAATCAATCGTCGGCTCAAACGCGGCAGGAGTAGCGCGGGTGACATCATTAGTGATTTCATCGAGTGTGTAGCCTACTGCAAGTTTGGCTGCCACTTTTGCAATCGGGAAACCTGTTGCTTTGGATGCTAGAGCTGATGAGCGTGATACGCGCGGGTTCATCTCAATGACGACCATGCGACCATCTTTGGGGTTGATGGCGAACTGCACGTTTGAGCCGCCCGTATCTACACCAATTTCACGTAATACAGCGAGTGATGCATCGCGCATTAGCTGATATTCTTTATCGGTGAGGGTGAGCGCAGGGGCAACGGTGATAGAGTCACCTGTATGCACACCCATAGGGTCCACATTTTCAATAGAGCAGATGATGATACAGTTATCTGCTTTGTCGCGCACGACCTCCATCTCATATTCTTTCCAGCCCAAAAGTGACTCATCAATGAGTACCTCGTTGGTGGGGGAGGCATCCAAGCCTGATGCGATGAATTGTTCGAATTCTTCAACATTATATGCAATACCACCGCCAGAGCCACCCATCGTGAAAGAAGGGCGAATAATGAGCGGCAACCCCATTTCTTCTAGGGCTTTGCGTGCATCATCCATAGAATGCGCGATCATATTTTTTGCGCAATCGAGTCCGATTTTCTTCATCGCGATGTCAAAGAGTTCGCGGTTTTCTGCTTTATTGATGGATTCAAGTGATGCACCAATAAGTTCAACACCCAAACGGTCCAATGTACCGTCTTCAGCGAGAGCTTTTGCACAGTTAAGTGCAGTTTGCCCGCCCATGGTGGGGAGCAGCGCATCAGGTTTTTCTTTTTCGATAATCTTCGTCACCATCTCAGGGGTGATAGGCTCGATATAAGTTGCATCTGCCTGAGAAGGGTCAGTCATGATGGTCGCGGGATTGGAGTTCACCAGAATCACGCGATATCCCTCGTCCTTCAGGGTTTTGCAAGCTTGTGTGCCTGAATAATCAAACTCGCAGGCTTGCCCAATTACGATAGGACCCGCGCCGATGATGAGGATAGATTTTATATCTGTACGTTTTGCCATGAGTTATGCTCCTACTGCTTGTTTGGGTGCAGCAGCACCATTTTTATGTTCTTCAATCATGCCGATAAAGCGATCAAACAAATATTGGCTGTCATGTGGCCCGGGGGATGATTCAGGGTGATATTGTACCGAGAAGGCCGGCTTTGTTTTGTGACGTACGCCCTCGATAGTGCCATCAAAGAGCGAGATATGCGACACTTCAAGACAATCTGGTAAGCCCGCATGAGACACGACAAAACCATGATTCTGGCTGGTGATTTCAACCGTACCCGTTTGCTCATCACGTACGGGATGGTTGGCACCGCGATGGCCTTGATGCATTTTTTCGGTTTGTGCGCCGAAGGTGAGTGACATCAGCTGATGTCCTAAGCAAATCCCGAAGAGTGGAATATTTGCAGCAACTACACCTTTGATCGTTTGGGATGCATATTTTGCAGTAGCGGCAGGGTCACCCGGGCCGTTGGAGAGGAATACGCCATCTGGATTGAGTGCGATAATGTCTTCTGCCGTTGCGCGTGCAGGAACAACTGTTACTTTGCAGTTGCGACTTGCAAGTGAACGCAGGATATTGAGTTTTTCACCATAATCAACGGCAACGATATGATAATTTTCACCGTTTGATTCGCCCATGCCATCTTCGAGTGACCAGCGCGTTTCTTTCCAGCTATAGTTGCTGGTGCTGCTTACGCCTTCAGCAAGATCAAGCCCTGCGAGGGGTGGTGTTTCTTTCAATGTCGCTGAAAGGTCTGCTATGTCTGGCAGTTCAGCACCCTGTGCTACATGTGCGATAATGGCGTTTTGTGCACCAGTCGTACGGATGTGGCGGGTGAGGCGACGTGTGTCGACACCGCAAATACCTGTGATGGATTTTTCTTCGAGCCATTCCTGTAAATGTGATTCACTGCGGAAATTGGAGGGTTCGGTGATGTCTTCACGAATGACCAAACCGCGTACGGCAGGGTTAATTGATTCAATATCGTGCTTATTGCAGCCAACATTGCCGATATGAGGGAAGGTGAAAGTGACGATTTGTCCAGCGTATGAAGGGTCGGTTAAGACTTCCTGATAGCCCGTCATTCCTGTATTGAAACATATTTCACCAGAAGCCTCGCCTATGGCTCCAACGCCAAATCCATAAAAAGCAGTTCCATCTGCTAATAATAGTAATGCATTATGGGGTAAGATGAGGGGCTTTTTTTCTGTCATTTTTTCTATGCTTTCTAAGAGAGCTATGTGGCTGACCAAATTCGCCAGAATCTAACAAGATTTCAGCAATCGTCAAGCACTATAGTCATTTGATTCAACATTTTCGTTTATGTCTACTGAACAACCGGCAGCGGTTGCGTTATCCCGTGCTATGACATGGGATCGACCTTGCTGCGCTAAGGATAAAAGATGGGCCTTAAGTCAACGTGGAGATCAGCCTTGCTACATTACGTTCAGGATGACAGAAAACGGCTATTTCTTAACAGCTGCATTCATATGGTCGATAATCACGGGAACGATATGTTTGCGATAGCGGCGACCATTGAAAATGCCGTAATGCCCGACACCTTCTTGCAGGTGGTAGCGCTTCTTGCTGTCAGCAAGTCCCGTTGAAATATCAAGGGCAGATTTGGTTTGTCCAACGCCTGAGATGTCATCTTTTTCACCTTCGATGCAGAGAATCGCCGTTTTGGTGATGGCTTCGGGCTTGATGATATCACCTTTATAGTCGAATTCGCCTTTTGGTAGCAGGTGCTTTTGGAATACTTTTTCGATGGTTTGTAGATAGAATGCCGCATCCAAATCGCATACGGAAAGATATTCATCATAAAATTCTTTGTGAGAATCAGCAGATTCCCCATCGCCTTCGACGAGATGATTAAAGAGTTTTACATGCTCACCAATATGACGCTCTAGGTTCATGGTCATGAAGCCTGTGAGCTGCATAAAGCCTGGGTATACACGCTTCATAAAGCCAGGGTAGTTCGCAGGGACGCGGCTGACAACATTTTGTTCAAACCAGCTAAGCGGCTTGTCCATGGCGAGCTGGTTCACTTGCGTTGGGTTGGCGCGCGTATCAATGGGCCCGCCCATCAGTGTCATCGAAAGGGGTGTGCACGGGTCTTTGTACGCTGACATTAATGCAACGGCGGCATAGAGTGGCACAGACGGCTGACAGACAGCCATGGTATGGACGTTGTCACCTAAGAGTGTGATGAAGTCGATGAGGTAGCTGATATAGTCATGCAAATCGAAATCACCCATATGCATAGGCGTTTCGCGAGCATCGACCCAATCGGTAATATAGACATCGGCATGAGGTAGCAAACCTTCAACCGTACCACGAAGCAATGTAGCATGGTGACCGGACATCGGCGCAACCAGCAAAATCTTGGGTTGATTGGCGACGGCCTTATTTTTGGTGTGGCGTACGAAATGGCGCAAATCGCAGAAATCGCGCGTTTGCACGATTTCATCATGTACTTTGATGGGCTTTCCATCAATCTCGGTTTCAGTAATACCAAACTCGGGTTTGCCATAGCGGCGCGTCATGCGCTCAACTAATTCCATACCTGCAAGCATTTTGCGTCCATAGTTCGTATAAGAGAGCGGGCTCATGGGGTTTGCATGTACATGTTTGCTCATATGTGCGGCATAGCGCAATGGCGACATGCTAAAGCGTTGCATCTCGTGAAGTTGGTATAGCGCGAAGTTTTCCAAAAAGGACCTCAGTTCGGTGGTTATGTTGCAGTGCAGTATAGACGATAACATATGTCTTCGTCAATTGAAGCGATTATGTGACGGAAAATCCAATATGACTGAAAATAACGGGCAAAAAGCCCTTATATGACACAATCTGTTGCGGAGCTTCGGACGAGACTGATAGGAATAGACTATGATAGTGGATTAACTATAGAGTTAGGTATGACTTAATCCACGAACCCTTGTGACTGCAAGGGCGCCGAGAGTTCGGCGGATTAAAATGTGTAAGATTTTAATCTTAAAAGACTATATTTGTTTTAATGAAAGGTTTTACGATGAAAAAAGTTATCATAGCATCTGCGCTGCTTTTGGCGCTTACTGGATGTAATACAACGCGAGGATTTGGTGAAGATTTGCAAGCAGCAGGTAGCTGGTTGAGTTCTAGTGCTGAGAAAACTCAGAATTATTCTAGTTCTTCTAGCGCTTCTGCATCGTCTCCTTCTGTGGCCAGCAGGTTCACTCCAGTAGAAGATTCTTACAGCTATCCAGGTGATGTTAAGGGAAAATATTTAGACTAGTCTAAATGCCCGCCTAATTGCCCCAAAGACTGCCTTTAGCAGGAATGGCGGCATAGGAGAAACGACAATAGGTGAAGCCTTCGTTCCATGCTTGCTTATAAAGCTCGTTATTTCCCATTTCGGGGCGCTTTTTAAAGCCATAGAGCATTTTATAGACGAATCCACCTTGGGCGGATAAGCCCGTGTCACAGCCATCTTGCCAACCAAGTTGATATTCTGACGGCCCCGCTGGGTCGACATAATAGAGGTCCATCGGGCGACATGCCGTGGCTGCGAGTGCGATAAGCGCGATATATGCGATTCTTTTAAACATAGGTTCCTTTTATTTGCGCCTGCTGTTTAG
>CALJMC010000007.1 GCA_937982385.1 uncultured Rickettsiales bacterium
GCGGAGATTACTTTGAACGCAAAAGAGATGCATCAGGGCACGGTGCGCTATGTCAGCAAAATGGCAGATCAGAAAACGCGTACATTCAAAGTTGAAATCGCGATAGATAATACAAGCGGCAATATTGTTGCAGGCATCGCGGCGAAAGTGCGAGTGATGCTGCGTGAGGTGCAAGCCTATAAGATTGATAGTTCTGCGCTGGTGCTGTCAGATGATGGGCGCGTCGGCGTCAAAACTGTGGTGGATAATACTGCACGTTTTGTTGATGTAACGGTCATCGAAGAGGGGCGCGATGGCATTTGGGTGACAGGGCTCGTGGGTGATGTGGACATTGTCACTAGTGGTCAAGCATATCTCTCAGATGGTCAAAAGGTCAGGGGCAATGCAAAGCAAGCTCTTGCAGCTGTTGACGAGGATGTGCCGCTAGCCGAGGGGTCAAAGTAGATGACAAATTTGATTGATGTCGCCGCTCACCGCTCACGTGCGGTGCTGATGGTTTTGGTGTTTGTACTGATTGCTGGGGTCATTGCCTATAATGGTGTGCCGAAGGAATCCGCGCCTGATGTGCAAATCCCTGTTATATATGTGTCGATGAGCTTGGAGGGTATTTCCCCCGAAGATGCAGAGCGCCTGCTGATTCGTCCGATGGAAAAAAAGCTGCAATCGATTGAGAATGTCAAACATATGACGGCGGAAGCGGAAGAGGGGTTTGCGTCTGTTTCGCTTGAGTTTAGTGCTGGTTTTAACAGTGAAAAAGCGCTCGCAGATGTGCGTTCTAAAGTGGATGAGGCGAAGGCCGAGCTTCCCGCAGATGCGGAAGAGCCTACCGTTCATGAGGTGAATTTAAGCTTGTTCCCCGTGGTGAATGTGATTTTAACGGGCGATGTTCCCGAGCGGGCATTGATGGCTGCCGCGCGTAACCTGCGTGAGAAGATTGAGGCATTGCCCGTGGTGCTTGAAGCAAATCTTGCGGGGGATCGCGAGGAGGTGTTGGAGATTATTATCGATCCATCAACTCTTGAGGTCTATCGCCTGAACCCTGCGGATGTCTTGACCCGTGTGCGTGCGAATAATCAGCTCATTGCAGCAGGTGAGCTGGATACAGGCAGTGGACGTTTTGGTATCAAGCTGCCAGGTTTGATTGAAGATTATAAGGATTTGATGTCTATCCCCCTCATCAATAATGACACAACCGTTGTTACACTCTCTGATGTCGCGTCAGTGCGTCGCACCTTTAAAGATCGTACCGTATCCGCAACTGTTAATGGTAGCAATGCGATTGGTATTGGTGTGTCCAAGCGTACAGGGGCTAATATTATCGATTCGGTGAAGGCTGTGCGCGAGATTGTTGCGAAAGAGCAGCAATTCTGGCCAGCAGGTATCAAGGTGGTGTTCTCGCAGGATAACTCAGGCGAGATTAAGAACATGCTGAGCGATTTGGAAAACAGCGTGTTGCTTGCGATATTGTTGGTGACAATTGTAATTATGTTGGTGATGGGCACGCGTGCGGCCGCTATGGTCGCCTTTGCCGTGCCAGGTGCATTTCTTATTGGGGTGTTGACGATTGCCGTTCTCGGACTCACAATGAATATTGTGGTGTTGTTTAGCCTTATCTTGTCAGTAGGTTTGCTCGTTGATTCCGCTATCGTGGTGAGTGAGTATGGTGATAGAAAAATCCGTGAAGGCGCGTCCATTGGCGAGGCCTATGTGATGTCTGCCAAACGTATGGCATGGCCGATTATTGCCTCTACCATCACCACATTGGTGGTGTTCTTGCCATTGCTCTTTTGGCCGGGGACAGTCGGGCAGTTCATGAAATATATGCCTGTCACCCTCATTGCGACATTGTCGGGTTCACTGTTGATGGCGCTTATCTTCATCCCTGTGTTAGGGCTGTTAGTGAGCAAACGACGCCACAACAATGGAACCGCTGATACCGTTGATAATGATGATGCTATGGACTATGGCGGCGTAACCATTCGCTATGAGCACATGTTGAACAAGATTCTCAAGCGTCCCAAAGCATTTGTCGCCGCAATATGCTCAGCAGTGGTGATAGTCATTGCAGCCTTCGTTATGTTTGGAGCAGGTGTTGAGTTCTTCCCCGACATTGAACCGAACAATGCGAGCGTTCTCATTCGCGCGCAGGGGAATTATTCCGTATCCCAGATGGAGAAAGTGACAGAAGATGTCATGACTCGTATTGGTGACATGACTGATGATATAGATATCTTTTATGTTAAAGCAGGCAAGGTATCTGAGCGCAATATGCCCGGTGATACGATTGGGATTATTCAGCTAGAGTTCGCCAACTGGCAGCAGCGCCGCCCTGTTGAGGAAATCCTCACTGATATCAAACGTCGCACCGCTGATATGAAAGGCGTGGTGATTGAAACGCAAAAGCAAAAAGAGGGGCCGCCAACGGGGAAGAATGTGCAGCTCGAATTTCGCTCGCGTTTCCCTGAGCTAATTGTACCTGAAGTGAAAAAGTTCAAAGCTGCGATGAAAGATATTGGCGGATTTAGAAATGTTGAAGATGACTTGCCGGTGCCGAAAATTGAATGGGAGTTCGAGGTCAATCGCGAGCTTGCAGGACGCAATAATATTTCCACCAGCGACATCGGGCAGATGCTGCGCTTCATCTCCAACGGTGTGAAGGTGAATGAATATCGCCCCGATGATGCGGATGACGAAATTGATATCATTGCTCGTTTTCCTGAAAGTGATCGCTCGCTCTCTCAGCTTGAATCGCTGCGTATCGGAACGCCTGATGGGTTGGTACCAATTTCTAACTTCATTACCAAGCGCGCCAAACAGGCGACAGGTACCGTGCATCGCATGGACGGGCAACGCGTCCATAATGTGAAGGCGGACGTGGAAGAGGGTATATTGCCCGCTGAGAAGCTGAAAGAAGTCGCTGCATGGCTGCGTCAAGCGAACATAGACCCGCGCGTGCAGATCGTATTCCGTGGTGAAGATGAAGAACAAAAAGAGGCGGGGGCATTCCTCTCAGGTGCATTCTTGATAGCATTGTTCCTGATGTGCCTCATTTTGGTCGCGCAGTTTAATAGTGTCAAACGTATGATTGCGATTGTCAGTGCCGTGGCACTCTCTACAGGTGGCGTGATGCTCGGGCTGCTGATTACGGGCAAACCCTTCGGCATTGTGATGTGCGGTGTGGGGGTCATTTCACTCGCAGGGATTGTCGTGAATAATAATATTATCCTGATTGATACCTATAAATTGCTGCTCGATAAAGGACTGACCGTGCGTGAGGCACTCATTCGTGCAGGCTGTGACAGATTGCGTCCGATTCTGCTCACAGCAGGAACAACCGTGCTGGGCTTACTCCCGATGGTGATGGCGATGAATGTGAACTTCTTTAACCGCACCATCTCATTCGGTGCGCCCTCTACACAATGGTGGATTCAGCTTTCCACCTCAATCGCAGGTGGTTTGACCTTCGCCACCATCTTGACGCTCTTCTTCACGCCATGTCTGCTTTTGATAATGGAGGGGCGGAAGAAGTAGAGTTTAAGAAAGTTTTGGACCTGCTTCTTTGGAAGGTTTTCCTAGTGATGTATCTGCGCCATCAACTTTAGTTTCTGGTGCTAATCTTGTAATTTCCTGCGTAATATTGTTTTTGGCGATGTCGTGCCACTCTTGTAATGTCTCATTTGATGGCACGCCGGCATAGCCATGAAATATTGTTTTTGAGCCGTTTTGGAGCCCTGGTAATAAGGTATCTTTTAGAAAAATACGTTGGTTAGTTTTTGCTTGTTCTAATGATTGAGAATAATTAGCTGACTCAGAAATTAATCGTTTTGTGTTCTTAGCAAATTCCCCAGACTCTCCTCTAAACCCTATCACATCTATGTTTGAAATATGTGTGGCGACATGCATTGTGTCTGCCAGTTCATCATTAGTCAGTTTTTTATTATTAGGTAGCCTATCATTTGCGTTTTTTAATCGCTGTTCCAAGTCCTGCATACGTTCAGGTTTCTGAAAAGGAATGGTCGCTTCAATGATAGCCATTTCTGCGAGCAGGTATTTTGTTGGGATGTCTTCCGCTTGACCGCGTGCGGCGGCATAGATGGCGCTGAGCAATTCATTTCCGCCACTATAAACATCAGGTATGGTGTCTTCTGAAATAGCAAAAACAGTCTTTGCCATAGTGGTGATGGTTGGGTCTCCTTTCTTTTTCAAGGTATAGGATGCCAAAGGTGCTCCCTCAGTAATCTCACCAATATAAGGTTGCAAGGTTTGCGCTACATCAGAATGAAACCCATCCACTTGATGATAGACAATGTCATGAGAGAGACCAGCATGCTTGGCGACCGCTTGAATCTGAGGTGATTTGATAGAGCCTCGATCCTCTTCGTCATCAAGTGCATTCGCAATGTTCAGGAAATGTTTAAGGCCATGAAAATGGCGATGTTCACCATTCCCTACAGCTTTAATGACGCGCATGCTATGGGGTGCCTGAGCGGCGTTACCGCCAAGCTCAGTGAGTATAGTACGATATTTTTCATCCAGATTTTCTTTTGTAATGGTCATGTTAACACCTTATTTTCTATAAGGTAACATAGTTTTATGTCAATATGATGACAGTGCAAAATTATTGTTCTTCAATATCCCAGCTAGGCTCGATATTTTTATGGTCTAGCCACGCCATATAGACGATGGATATGAGATAAGCTGCACCGATAAACATGAGCGTATTCCATGGCTCAATCACGGCTAGAACAATAAGCATAATAGCGCCAATCATCACAGGCAATGCCATGCCGTGGGGAATACGGATGCGTTTGAGTGAGAACGTGCTGAGGCGGCTTACCATTAAGGATGCCGCGAACATCATGTAGAGAATGCAGAGCCATGGTGAGTTTGGTAAGAGCGGCTCATATTCGAGTGTGAAGACGAGGGGGAAGAGTGCTAAGAGCGCGCCTGACGGTGCCGGGACACCGAGGAAGTGACGTTTTTTCTCGTCACCATCAAGGCAATCTTCATCTTCTTGTAGCATCGCGTTAAAGCGTGCGAGGCGAAGCGCACAACATACTACGAAGAACAATGCTGCTGCCCAGCCATAGCGCTTAATATCTTGTAATATCCACATATGCATAACAAGGGCAGGGGCAACGCCAAAACTGACGATATCGGAGAGTGAATCTAGCTGGGCGCCAAAATTGCTTTGGGCATTGAGCATGCGAGCAAGCGCGCCATCCATTGCATCAAGCACCGCAGCACCGACAATAAAAATAACCGCGACATCCCATTGTTCTAACATGGCAAAGCGAATGGCACTGAGGCCACAGCAGAGCGCGCCAATCGTCACCATATTTGGGAACAAGCGACTGAGTGCAATCGTGCGGCTTTTCTTTGTTTTTGTCGGGGATTCGCTCATATTAGCGTTCAGTTCCGCCTGATAGGCCTGCTTTGCGTTTCACATCAGCAATGATAGTCTCACCACCAACACAACGCTGACCAACCACCACTTGTGGTTTTACGCCGTTAGGTAAGAACACATCAACGCGGCTACCGAAGCGAATAAGACCATATTCTGAACCGGCTTCTACTTCTTGACCTTCTTGTGCAGTGCAAATAATGCGACGTGCAACAAGCCCAGCAATTTGAATGAAACCAATTTCATCACCTGTTTCCATTTTAAGTGCCACAAGCTGGCGCTCATTCTCTTCGCTTGCCTTATCGAGTGATGCATTGAAGAATGCGCCTTCATGATAATGCGTTTTAGTGATGGTACCTTTAGCGGGCACACGGTTCACATGCACATCAAATACGTTCAGAAATACACTTACGCGTGTACGTTCTTCATCACCAAGCCCTAGCTCAACAGGAGGCACTACATTTTGAATGAGTGTCACGCGACCATCAGCAGGAGAGACGATAAGGTTGTTGCCGCTTGGCACCGTACGTTTTGGATTACGGAAGAAATAAACACACCAGGCAGTAAGGATAAGGCCGACTGTCATAAAGTCGAACAAGAAAGTATCGATGATGAGTGTGATAAGCAAAAATGCAGCCACAAAAGGCCAACCTGCACCGTGAATCGCTGGGGTTGCTTCTTTTATGCTTGTGAAAATTTCCATTGCGCCATGTGGCACAACAGTAAGCATACGTTTGAACCAGCTTGATGCTTTCTCATAACCTTCAGATGCTGCTTCTTTCGCAGTATCATAGCCCTCAGATGCTGCTTCTTTGGCAGTATCAAAACCTTCTTTAGCTGTTTCTAAGCCTTCAGATGCTACTTCTTTCGCTGATTCGAGTGTTTCAGCTGCAGCTTCTTTCACTTTTTCAGCTTTTTCGCCCAAGTCTTCTTGGATTTCATCTGCAGTTGATGGTGCGTCTTTCATCAATGCGTCTTCATTACTTGCAACAACTTCAATTTTTGGCTTTTTGGTGGCTTTAGGCATGGTGAAACTTTCTCTTAAGTAAATGTACAAAAATAGTGGTGATCTTTATACACGTTACTTAGAAGAATGTAAACAAAGCCTCAAAAACATTACTCACCCTGACAAAGTGTATAGCCGCGTTCACCATCGAAATGATAGAGATGTTCGGTTTTGAGGAGGTCTAGCCCAGCATCATTCACATTGGTCAGAATGGCAATCACATCTTCGGTGGTGATAGTGCCGCCATCTTTGGCAACAAAGCGACAGCGCATGGTGTCAGTTCGGCTGCACATGACATCGCAATCTGGCCAAATTTTCAAACCCTTAGCAGAGATAAGTTTAAGTTCTGCATTGCCTGAGCCTAGCGGAGCAAGCTTCTCACCCAAATCAGCTGGTTCATCCAGCCATTCGATGAATACATCCACGCCTGTCAGTTCTTTTTTGACTTTGATTTCGTCAATTGGAGTGGCATCTTTCAGCTTCGCCGCTGGTGTATCAGGATAGGCAGCCACTTCAAAATGGGATGGTTCTTGACCCAATCGCGCAATAACCGCATCAGCGAATTCTTGTGTGCCGACACGCTCGACGCTGTCTTCACCATGAATATCACCCGTATGAACGCCATCTTCAATCGTTTTTAACCACGCGTTTTTGATGGTAGAAGCGACTTTTCCTTGTCCCAAATGTACTAACATCATAATCGCACCATTGAGCAAGCCTGAGGGATTAGCGATATTTTGACCTGCAATATCAGGCGCTGAGCCATGAATCGCTTCAAACATTGCAAAATCAAGCCCGATATTAGCTGATCCTGCAAGCCCGACAGACCCACATACTTCTGCAGCAATGTCTGAAATGATATCACCATAGAGGTTTTCCGTTACAATGACGTCAAACTCTGATGGGCGGCTCGCAACACGAGCAGACCCAATATCCACGATGTAACGTGCTTTTTCAATGTCAGGATATTCTTCGCCGATTTCTTGGAACACTTTATAGAAAAGGCCATCGGCCATCTTCATAATGTTATCTTTGACCATACAGGTCACTTTTTTGCGACCATTCTGTTTTGCATACTCAAAAGCGTAGCGGTTAATGCGTTCACAGCCCGCGCGGGTGATGAGCTTGATGCCATGCACAGAACCAGCCGTTTGCTGATATTCAATACCAGAATAGAGATCTTCTTCATTCTCACGGATAATCACGATATCCATTTGTTCATGCAAACCAGTTACATACGGATGATACGTTACGCATGGGCGCACATTGGCATACAGCCCTAATGTTTTGCGCATGGTTACGTTCAGGCTTTTATAACCGCCGCCCTGCGGGGTGGTGATCGGCGCTTTAAGCAAGATTTTATTCTTATATAAGCTATCCCACGCGGAGGGTGGAATGCCCGTTGATACGCCTTTGGTATAATAGGCTTCACCCACCTCAATCGTTTCGATGTTCAGATCTGCACGTGCTTGCGCCAAAATTTTGAGCGTAGCTTGCATAATTTCTGGGCCAATGCCGTCACCGTAAGCGACTGTAATATCTGCGGTCATAGTGGTATTCCTTGTCAATTAAAGAGAGAATCGTTCACACTACCATAGCGCGAGAGTGTTAATGAATGGTGTAGAAATGAGAAATAGGACGCCTGATTCCACCATTTATAATGGTTTATTGTCATAAAAGCTTCATTTTTATACTAGGCGAGCTGTGTTACACTATGAATTGGTTAGAAATGTAACAATTGTCGGACAGTAATGGTTGAAGAAGTAACATCAGCAGACGCAGCGGAAAATACTCCGCACAAGCATTCGGGTGCAGATCCGTCTGAAAGTCCGTATTATAATCGGATTTTTTGGGCATCCTATAAAGGGCAATCGCGTGGTTTGTGGGGCGGACTGCTGCTGGGTGCAGGGCTTGGTACGCTTGCTGGTTTGGCGATTGGTGTGGGTGCTGCATTCATTCCTGCTGTTGCTGCTTCTGGTGTTGTGACGTCCGTCGTTGCTGCCATCACTGGGGCAGGTGCGCTAGGAGGCATGATCTATGCGAAACAAGTATTTACACTCTCAGGTGCGGTTGCAGGTGCAGTTGCAGCAGGTATGGAGATTTCAGAGGAGCGCGAAAAAGAGCGCGGACAAGCAAAAACCTTGACCACAGGTGTAGATAAGAATGTGTTGTCTGATATTGAAGCCATGGTTGCCGAAGCAAAGCCTTCCGATTTAGGAAAAATGGCGACAGGTGAAAAACAATATAAAGGGAATGAAAAATTCTCATGGTTTGGTAGAAAACATCATGGTGAAGGTGAGCGTCCACTTTTCTTTGCTGGGGTTGGTCTTGCCGGTGCGGCGATTGGTGCGGCAGCGGGACTGCTTATTGCATTGGTCGGTGGTGAAGGACTAACGGCACTTCAACATCTTGGTGTGTTTGAAGGTGGTATAGATGGGCTAGAGCTCAGTAAAACCACAATGGGTGGCATTGTCACAGCAGGCACAGCGCTCATCGGCGCATCCTATGGTATTAATCGTCATAATTATCGCGATGTCTTTGATGTAACCAACAAACTCTATGATGGTGAGCTATTGGGTAGAGCTAAAGAGAAGTCTGTCGCGGTTGAAAAAGCGCCCGAGGTAAATCAAGCTCCCTCACAACAAGCTGCGGTCAGTAATGCAGGCTGGAGACGCCTTGATGGCCCAGAGACCTTGGTATCATCGGCGCAGCTGCAAGAGCAGGGGCGTGTGCAAACAGCCTCAGAGCATGATATTATTCACTAGATATATAAAGAGCCTTAAAACATGAATGCGAAAGTCCCTTATAGTGTTGAAGTGAGACGTGCCGCAGATCGTGGGCGTGCCAATGGCGCGATGTTCGGCATGGCAGCGTATGGCGCAGCTCTTGTGGCAACCGGGGGGGCGCTCTTTGGTACATCACTCGTTTTTACCGCCGTTACATTGTTTGGCGGGGTTTTAGTGGCAGGCATAGCAGGCGCATATGTGGGTAAGGCCGTGGCCGGTATCTGGAGTGGCGTTGTTAACTCTCCAACGGTTGCACGCCCAGATATACCTCACGTGGCGTCTGAGGATATAGGCATGACGCATAAGGTGCAGTTATCAAATCATCCGGATCATGTCGCATATGTGCATGAGGGGCGCGTAGTGGAAACACATAAAGGGACTATTAAAGACATTCATAACTATCAAGATTATATAGATGAGTCGCGCAGTGCTTCTGCTGCTATAGATGAAAAATCACGTTAATTTCTAAAAATCCTAGCATAAAAAAAGCGCCAAAACCCTGAAAATAGCAAGAAAATGACGAAAAAGACGCTTTTTTGCATTTTTCTCGCATTTTGCAGTTTACAAAGAGAAAAGAAAGTGGTTAGCTCCTCATCAGCCGCGAAATACGTAGGCTTTATGCGGTCTTCAGCCTGTTTGGAGGCCCCGTGATGAGTATGTATTCGTGCAGTTTGTCTCTTCGGGGATGTTGATTTAATCGAAAATTATAATATGGAGTCTTCTCATGAATAAAAATGAACTCGTAGCTGCAATTGCAGAGAGCGCTGACCTAACAAAAGCAAAAGCTGCTGATGCTGCTGATGCATTCATCGATGCTATCACTGATGCACTTTCATCTGGTGATGAAGTGCGCTTGGTTGGTTTTGGTACTTTTGCTGTTGCGCAACGCAAAGCAACTGAAGGCCGTAACCCACGTACTGGTGCTAAAATCCAAATTCCTGCGTCTAAGCAGCCTAAGTTCAAAGCTGGTAAAGCGTTGAAAGATTCTGTAAACGGAAATAAGAAAAAAGCGGCTTAATTTCGCACTTTTCTCATTGAAAGCGGCATCGTGTTAGCGCACGGTGCCGTTTTTTTGTTTCATTGTCCCCGTTCCGGTCTTGTGACCCTCAAGGCTGATACGGAAATACTATTCTCATACCCGTGCTAAAGTTGAGTTAAGCAACCATATGCTAACTTTTTAGCGGTTCTTTTAGAAAATCGTGAAAAAGTGCTTGCCTTTCTTTCGGTCATCTGGCATTTCTCTGTCTCCTTCCCAAAGAAGGGTGATTAGCTCAGCTGGTAGAGCAACTGGTTTACACCCAGTAGGTCGGCGGTTCGACCCCGTCATCACCCACCATTCGGGATTCCCATTGCGGGGGTGTAGCTCAGCTGGTTAGAGCGTCGGCCTGTCACGCCGAAGGTCGCGGGTTCGAGTCCCGTCACTCTCGCCATTTTTTTATGGTATATATGAAATGACTAGGCTGCCATCACGGCACGCCCGGTCCTGAACCCGCTCTATTATATTAATATAGGCGCGCCTTTGGCGCGACGGTTCGAGTCCCGTCACTCTCGCCATTTTTTTAACGTAGGCCAAGCGCATTAGCGTGGCTTATTGTTGAAATTGGTCCTCAGGGGGCGTGGATAGCAAAATAATAGTAAATTGATTAATGGGCTCTGCCTGTTGTCGCGATAACTAATCTTTGGTTATTATTGCTTGGAATCTGAGAGTTATCACTATAAAACTATGGGATATATTAAATATAACCAAAAATAGTTAATTATGAAGCGATATCCCTTTTTGCGCCCTGAGCTAGCAACACCACAGGAATGGCTGCCATTGTTGGATGAGGTGTATGAAAAAGGCTGGTTCACAAATTATGGGCCGCTTTCTCAGCGTTTGGGGCATGAACTCACATCATATTATGCGCATCAAGGCTATGAGTTTGTGATGACGAGCAATGCAACGGCGGGGCTAACTTCATGTTTACTTGCGCTGAAGCAGCATTCATCGCTCGCCTCTGACGCAGCGCGTACTAAGGTGATTATGCCAGGGTTTACATTTCCCGCAACGATGCAGGCCGTTCTTGCTGCGGGTTTGGAGCCTCTCTTATGTGATGCAAGGGCCGATGATTGCTTTATAGATGAAGCACGTCTAGCGGACTTGTTGAAAGAGCATGCGGACACGGTCTGTGCCGTCATGCCTGTGCGTGCCTATGGGTTCCATAAGCCGTTTGATTCGCTTTTGCAGCTGACATTGCCCTATGAGATTCCTGTTATTGTTGATGCCGCGGCTGCATTGCCCGCAACTGACAGTGGTATTTTCTATGGTATGGATTATGCGCCGGGCTATTTCGAAGTATTTTCTTTCCACGCAACCAAAGTATTCGCGGTGGGAGAGGGTGGCGCTATTTGCTGTCCTCAGTCTTACGTTGGGCCGCTTAAAGAGGCTATGAATTTTGGTATAAAGCCTGATAAATCATTTTATCGTGGGGTAAATGCCAAGATGGATGAATTTGCTGCGGCACGTGGCTTGGCCCTGCTTGTGCGGTTTGATGATATCATTGAGCGTAAGAAGGCTTTTTTAGTGCGATATAATGCGCTGTTTGAGCGTATTGGGCGCCCTGATATTGTAGTGATGAACCGTGATTTATACTCTCCTTACCAATCGCTTCCTATTTTTGTTAAAGATAATGCTTTTGCATTGTTAGAAGAGCTTGAGAAGGTGAATATTGGCTCTAGAGTCTATTATACGCCATCCATGAGCGAGGGGTGCGTTGATGCTGATGCAAGCGCATTTCCTGTGAGTGCGATGCTGTCGCGTTCTATGTTGTGTTTGCCGGTCTATAGCCGTTACAGCGACGAAGAGCTTGATGATATTATGGCTCGGTTTGAGCAGGTGTTGAATCGGTTTTCTATAGGTGGATTGGATGCTGCCACCACGCATGTAGGCAGTCATTATTCTCATGGGTAGATTTGCATTATTTCGCTGCTGTATAAGTGTCTCTTTGCTAGTTTCTTGCGCTTATAATCCTCAGGACACTGAATCAATTCAGCCTGAACGATCGTCTAGTTCTGGTGCTAGTGCATTAACCTTAGAGGGCCGAAATTCTCAAGCGTTAAAAGCAGCTGGAAAATCAGTTTCCGGTAAGGAATGGATGATATCGGCGGCGCATCCTCTGGCGGTGGAGGTGGGGGCTAAAATACTCAAAAATGGTGGTACGGCAGCAGATGCTGCAATTGCCACGCAAGCAGTGCTAGGCTTAGTCGAACCGCAATCCTCTGGGCTTGGTGGTGGCGGTTTTGTCGTATGGTATGATGCGGCTTCTGGTGAGGTCACAACGCTTGATGGTCGTGAGGTGTCTCCATCGCTCGCTACTGAACAACTGTTCATGCAGTCGGATGGTGATTCGGTGGCATTCTATGAGGCGGTAATAGGTGGAAAATCCGTGGGTGTGCCATCAATGGTGCGGCTTATGGAGGCGGTGCATGTGCGGTGGGGAAAAGAGTCTTTCGCGTCGCTTTTTGATGATGCTATTCATTATGCCGAGAGTGGCTTTGAGGTGTCGAAGCGTCTGGCGGCGCTCATTGCGTATGACGAAGAGCGGTTGCGTTTAAGTGTGGCAACGTCAGATTATTTTCTGCCGAGCGGTGGGGCGCTACGTGCTGGGCAGATGTTAAAAAACAAGCCCTATGCGGATACGTTAAGGAAGGTCGCGCAAGGTGGGGCAGCTGCATTTTATTATGGCGATATGGCGCGCGACATTGTTGAGGCCGTCCGAGGGCATAGTAATGCGGGGTTGCTCTCAGTTGATGATTTGCATGATTACAAAGTGGTTGAGCGCGCGCCAATATGCGGAAATTATCATAATTATACGGTGTGCGGAATGCCGCCGCCATCATCTGGAGGAATTGCTCTTATCCAAGCATTGTCAATGGTTGAGCCATATGAATTATCAAAAATGAACGCTTACTCCCCTCGAGCTTGGCGCCTAATTGCTGATGCGACGCGCCTAGCTTTTGCGGATAGGGCGGTGCATGTCGCAGATCCTGATGTTGAGGATGTTCCTGCTGACGCGCTGATCGATGGTGAATACTTAAAAAACCGTTCATTGTTACTGAAACATCATGTGCCACTTGAAGACGTGTCGGCGGGTGACTTTGAGAATAATATGTCGGCGGGCATTTCGGTGGCCCTACCATCCACCAGTCATCTGTCTATTGTGGATAGCTATGGTAATGCGCTTTCTATGACTTCGTCTATTGAGAATGCTTTTGGTTCGCGGGTGATGGTGGGTGGCTTTCTGTTGAATAACCAATTGACTGACTTTGCGTTTGACCCCGTAAAGAATGGTAAGCAGGTTCTTAATCGTGTTCGGGGTGGTAAGCGCCCGATGTCGTCGATGTCACCGATGATTGTGTTGAGGGACGATAGGCCTTATCTGGTTGTTGGTTCGCCTGGCGGGAGCCGTATTATTGGGTATGTATTGCAGTCTCTTGTTGCGATGTTGGATTGGGGTATGACGCCACAGCAAGCGGCTGATATGCCGCGATTGGTTAATCGTTATGGAGTGTATGATATTGAGAATGTGGGCGAGGTGAATGCACTATCTCTGGCACTTGGGGCCATGGGTTATGATGTTAAACGTCAGTCGCTCACTTCGGGGTTGCATGCAGTGATGGTGGGTGAGGGGGTGTTGCTTGGTGGCGCTGATTCGCGTCGTGAAGGCATTGCGATTGGTCAATAGTATGGCATTAATGCGGCGGTTATGTGTCGCATTGGAAAAAACCTATCATATCATGAATCTTTTGCTTTCTAAGCGGAATAATCTGTTCTATAAAAACGGACAGTAGTTCTACTCATTTTCCCTTGAAGGGGTGTTTATGTCGTCTGTTGTTGCATCTTATTTTCCGGTGCTCGTATTTTTAGCTATTGCTGGAGGGTTGGCGCTCGTTATGGTTGTGCTGCCTATGATCGTGTCTCCTGCGAAGCCCGATAAGGAAAAATTATCAGCCTATGAGTGCGGATTTGAGCCGTTAGGTGATGCGCGTGGTAAGTTCGATGTTCGTTTCTATTTGGTGGCGATTCTGTTTATTATCTTCGATTTAGAGGTGGCGTTCTTGTTTCCATGGGCGATTGTCCTTGGTGATATTGGGCTGGTTGGCTTCTGGTCAATGGTGGTTTTCTTGGGTGTTCTAACAATTGGCTTCATTTATGAGTGGAATAAAGGGGCGTTAGAATGGGAGTAGAGATGACAGAGTCTGGTTTGATTACAAACGGCACCACACTTGCTCCAGGCGCGACGCAAGATGAGATGCTTAAAAATGTCATGGATGATTTCAATGATAATGGCTTCGTGGTGGCAAAGCTTGATGGTTTGGTGAATTGGGCGCGTACGGGCTCGCTTTGGCCGATGACCTTTGGCTTGGCATGCTGTGCGGTTGAGATGATGCATGCTGCGGCTTCGCGTTATGATATGGATCGTATGGGGTTAGTGTTTCGTCCATCTCCGCGTCAATCTGACGTAATGATTGTGGCGGGAACGCTCTGCAACAAAATGGCACCTGCGCTTCGTAAGGTCTATGACCAAATGGCAGAGCCTCGTTATGTAATTTCGATGGGTTCATGCGCGAATGGTGGTGGTTATTACCATTATTCTTATTCGGTGGTGCGCGGTTGTGACCGTATTGTGCCAGTTGATGTCTATGTGCCGGGCTGCCCTCCAACAGCTGAAGCGCTTATTTATGGTATTATGCAGTTACAAAAGAAAATTAAACGCACGGGGACCATTCGTCGATGACAGATTTTCTTGTGCAATGTGAAGAGATTATAAAAGCATCATGCGGTGACGCTATTGTGTCATGTGAATATGAGACAGGTGATGAGTTGGTTATTCGTAGCTCGCGTGAGGGGTTGCTGTCTGTGATGGGTGTGTTACATGATGATGTGCGCTTGCAGTTTAAGCAGTTAATGGACGTTGCTGGCACTGATTATCCTGAGCGTGCTGAGCGTTTTGATGTCGTGTATCAGTTGCTTAGTTTGAAACATAATGCGCGTGTGCGCATAAAAGTGTCTGCTGCTGAAGATACGCCTGTGCCATCTGTGGTGGATATTTATCCGTCTGCAGGTTGGTGTGAGCGCGAGGCGTGGGACATGTATGGTATTTTCTTCTCAGGTAATCCAGATTTGCGCCGTATTCTGACTGATTATGGTTTTGATGGTCACCCACTCAGAAAAGACTTTCCGCTCACGGGCTATACCGAAATGCGCTATGATCCCGAGCAGCAGCGCGTTATTTATGAGCCTGTTAAGCTAAATCAGGCCTATCGTTCATTTGATAATTTAAGTCCGTGGGAGGGTGTCGATTATGCGCTTCCGGGTGATGAAAAAGCCAAGGGGGGGGATGCAGCATGAGTGATGAAACGGAAAATAGAATAGTTCCGCCACCGCCACCGCGCCCTGAAGGGTCCGCAAAAGCAGTGGAAGATGTTGTGAAGAATGCGGCAGAAGAGAACATGCCATCTGTGGGTCAAAGGCAAGAGGCTGAAATGGCTGCTGCTCAAGCGCCGACACCTCCGGCTCCGCAAGCTCCAGCTCCGCAAGCTCCACCCGTTGCTCCAGCTCCGCAAGCTCCACCAGTTCCAGAAATTCCAACGCCTGCACCTGCAGCTCCGACGCCTCCAGCTCCGTCCGCTCCAGCTCCTGTGCCCCAAGCTCCTGCATCCGCGACGATGGATGAGGTGTCTATGCCTTCCGATTTAACAGCGCCTGATATTAATCCATCTTCTCCTGCACCCTCAGCGTCTCTTGCTTCTGTAGAGAAGGAATTCTTCTCGGGCGATGCTGCTCCCTCTTTGGATATGCCGAAAGTGTCGGGTCCTGAT
Source organism: uncultured Rickettsiales bacterium (assembly GCA_937982385.1). Classification (GTDB taxonomy): domain Bacteria; phylum Pseudomonadota; class Alphaproteobacteria; order Rickettsiales; family UBA998; genus CALJMC01. The sequence continues at coordinate 16,058 of CALJMC010000007.1, forward strand.
GTGTCGTTTAATGATGGGCCATCATTGATGGTTGATTCTCCGCCTAAAATGCGCGGTGGGTTGATGAAGATTCTGTTGCCATTGCTGTTCCTAGGCGCCATTGCATTCGCAGTGTTTTTCTTTTTCTTCTCAGGTGATGATGCGCCCAATAGTCGTCCTGTGTTGCCTTCTCCCAATGAAGGTCGTATCGAGCGCCCTGCGCCACCTATTCCTGGCCCCGCCGTGGAAGCACCGCCTGCGCCAACGGAATCCATCTATATAAAGCAGTGTCGTGAACATTTTAATGCATCTATCACCGCGCGCGGTGAAGATCCTGCCGCTTATGGTGAGCAAGCTGACGCTTATGTAACAAGCTGTGCGGCAACCTTAGAAGCGCAAGCCGCAGGAGGCACTCAATAAATGTCTAAGCAACGCGATATAAAAAATATGACGCTCAATTTTGGGCCGCAGCATCCAGCCGCGCATGGCGTGTTGCGTCTTGTGTTGGAGATGGATGGTGAGGTGGTTGAGCGTGCTGATCCGCATATTGGTTTGCTGCATCGCGGCACCGAAAAACTGATTGAGCATAAAACCTTTGTGCAGGCTCTGCCGTATATGGACAGGCTTGATTATGTCTCGCCGATGAATCAAGAGCATTGCTATTGTATGGCAGTAGAGAAGCTTCTTGGCTGTGATGTGCCGCTCCGTGCGCGCTATATTCGTGTTATCTTTTCTGAATTATCACGCATCCTGAATCATACGCTCAATGTCACGACGCAAGCGCTCGATGTTGGTGCGATGACGCCATTGCTCTGGATGTTTGAAGAGCGCGAGAAAATTCTAGAATTCTATGAAGGTGCGTCAGGTGCACGTTTCCACTCTGCTTATTTCCGCCCAGGTGGTGTCCATCAGGATATTCCTGCTGGTATGGAGCATGACATCGTAAAGTTTTGTGATGGATTTGGTCAAATTATTGATGATGTTGAATCGCTTCTCACCGAAAACCGTATTTGGAAACAGCGTACTGTGGATATTGGTGTGATTACCGCTGATGAAGCACAAGCTTGGGGGTTCTCTGGTCCAATGCTTCGCGGTAGTGGGGTGGCGTGGGATTTGCGTAAATCTCAACCCTATGAAATATATGACTCGCTTGATTTCGATATTCCTATTGGTAAAAATGGTGATTGCTATGATCGCTATTTGGTGCGGATGGAAGAGATGCGTCAATCGCTCTCTATCATCAAGCAGTGTGTTGCGAATTTACCGTCCGGCCCTGTGATGACGGATGACCCTAAAATTGCTCCGCCAAAACGTGCGTTGATGAAAGAGTCAATGGAAGCAATGATTCAGCACTTTAAATTGTTCACAGAAGGTGTGCATGTGCCTGCTGGTGAAACATATACGGCCGTTGAGGCGCCAAAAGGTGAATTTGGTATTTACATGATCTCAGATGGTGGTAATAAGCCATATCGCTGCAAGGTTCGTGCGCCAGGTTTTGCGCATTTGCAAGCGCTAGATTTCTTGAGTAAAGGGCATATGCTGGCGGATGTCAGCGCAATTATTGGTACTATGGACGTAGTGTTCGGGGAGATTGATAGATAAATGCAGGTAAGACGTGGTAAAATAGAGCAGGTTGAGCAGCCGGAAGTTTTTGAGTTTACAAAAGAAAACTTTACCGCAGCTGAGCATATTATTGCTAAATATCCTGAGGGTCGCGAGCGTTCTGCGGTGATGCCTTTGTTAGACTTGGCGCAACGTCAGCATGATAACTGGTTGCCTGTTGCTGCGATGGACTATATTGCATCGATTCTTTCTATGCCGCCAATGCGTGTCTATGAAGTGGCTAGCTTTTACACCATGTATAACATGAAGCCTGTTGGTAAGCATTTTGTGCAAATCTGTACGACAACACCATGTTGGTTGCGTGGGTCTGATAATATTGTTGCAGCTGCGAAGAAATATCTTGGCATCGGTTTGAATCAAACAACTGAAGATGGTGCGTTCACGCTTATTGAAGTAGAGTGTTTGGGTGCCTGTTCAAATGCGCCAATGTGCCAAGTGAATGATGATTATTATGAAGATTTAGATGAAGACTCTACAGTCGCTGTTCTCAAAGCACTTGCAGAAGGACAAGCGCCCAAAACAGGGTCGCAAATTGGACGTGTTAGTTCTGAGCCAATCAAAGAAAGGGAGGTGTCGTAATGCTGGATGATAAAGACAGAATTTTCACCAATCTTTATGGTTTTGATGACTGGCAGTTAGCAGGTGCAAAAAAACGTGGTGACTGGGATGGTACGAAGAAAATCCTCGCTATGGGTCGCGAAAAAATCGTTGAAGAAGTTAAAGCATCAGGCCTACGTGGTCGTGGTGGCGCAGGCTTTTCAACGGGCCTTAAATGGTCGTTTATGCCCAAAGAAACAACCGCTGACCGTCCTGCATACCTTGTGGTAAATGCTGATGAGGGAGAGCCGGGGACATGCAAAGATCGCGAGATTTTGCGCAATGAACCGCATAAATTGATAGAAGGGTGCTTAATAGCAGGGCGTGCGATTGGCGCGGTGGCTGCTTATATTTATATTCGTGGTGAATTCATGGTTGAGGGAAATCATGTGCAGGCCGCTATTGATGAGGCCTATGCTGCAGGTTTAATTGGTAAAAACGCCTGCAAATCAGGCTATGATTTTGACGTCTATCTCCATTGGGGTGCGGGTGCCTATATTTGTGGTGAAGAAACGGCCCTTATCGAGTCGCTCGAAGGTAAAAAAGGTCAGCCGCGCTTGAAGCCTCCATTCCCTGCTATGGCTGGTCTCTATGGTTGCCCAACAACGGTAAATAATGTTGAGTCTATTGCGGTTGCGCCAACAATTATACGTCGTGGCGCGTCATGGTTTAGCTCAATTGGTCGTGAAAATAATGCAGGAACGAAGATTTTTTGCATTTCAGGTCATGTGAATAACCCATGTAATGTGGAAGAGGCGATGTCTATTCCGCTTAAAGAATTGATTGAAAAACATTGCGGCGGCGTGCGTGGTGGATGGGATAATTTACTTGCTGTCATCCCAGGTGGTTCATCAGTGAAATGTTTACCTAAGTCAATTTGTGACACAGTGTTGATGGATTTTGATGCGCTGCGCGAGGTGGATTCCGGTTTGGGTACGGCAGCCGTTATTGTGATGGATAAATCCACTGATATTGTCCGTGCAATTGCGCGCTTGAGTAAGTTTTATTATCATGAATCATGTGGTCAATGTACGCCGTGCCGTGAGGGTACTGGTTGGATGTGGCGCATGATGGAACGCATGGCGACAGGCAATGCAACCAAAGGTGAAATCGATCAATTATTTGAGATTTCAAAACGGATTGAAGGCCACACGATTTGTGCGTTAGGTGATGCTGCGGCTTGGCCAGTACAAGGGCTTATCAATCATTTCCGTCATGAAATTGAAGATCGTATCGATTCATATACAGGAAAGGCAGCGTAGGGAAAAAAGATGCCAAAACTGACATTAGATGGACAAGAAGTAGAATTTGAGCAAGGCATGACTGTCATGCAGGTTTGTGAGCAAGCTGGCACTGAAGTTCCGCGTTTTTGTTATCACGAAAAGCTTGAGATTGCGGGTAATTGCCGTATGTGCTTGGTTGAGGTGAAGCCTGGGCCTCCTAAACCTGCGGCCAGTTGTGCGATGCCTGCGAATGATGGCATGGAAGTGTCTACCAAATCTGAAATGGTGAAGAATGCACGTGAAGGTGTGATGGAGTTTTTGCTTATTAATCACCCGCTTGATTGCCCAATTTGTGATCAGGGTGGTGAGTGTGATTTGCAAGACCAAGCGATGATGTATGGTTCTGGCAAGAGTCGTTATAATGAGCCATGTAAGCGCTCAGTTGAAGATAAGCATATGGGGCCGATTATTAAGCCACATATGACGCGCTGTATTCACTGTACACGTTGTGTTCGATTTGCTGACCAAATTGCGGGTGTGCCTGAAATGGGTGCAGTAGGTCGTGGCGAACATACTGAAATTACTACTTATATTGAGCAAGCAATTCATTCTGAACTCTCGGGAAATATGATTGATTTATGTCCTGTAGGTGCGTTGACGTCTAAGCCATATGCCTATTCCGCGCGTCCATGGGAACTGAAAAAGACTGAGACGATTGATGTGATGGATGCGGTTGGTTCAAACATTCGTGTCGATTCTAGAGGTAATGCTGTGCTGCGCGTGCTGCCACGTTTGAATGAAGAAGTGAACGAAGAATGGATTTCTGACAAGACGCGTTATGCCTGTGATGGTTTGCAAAGGCAGCGTTTGGATACACCATATATTCGCGATGAGAGCGGTAAATTGTGCGCTGCAACATGGGGTGAAGCATTCGCTGCTATTAAAGATAAACTAGCTAATATATCAGGTGATAAGGTGGCTGCACTTGCAGGTGACTTAGCATGCGTCGAAAGCATGGTTGCACTTAAAGATGTGATGGAACAGATTGGTTCTGACAATATGGATTGCCGCACAGACGGTGCTGCGCTTGATACATCCGCACGAGCTAACTATCTGTTTAATACAACGATTGAAGGATTGGAAGAAGCGGATGTTATTTTGCTGGTCGGCACAAATCCTCGCCTAGAGGCACCGCTGGTGAATGCGCGCATTCGTAAACGCTATTTACAAGGTGGCTTGAAAGTCTTTCATATAGGCAATGAAGTTGACCTTACCTATGCTGCTGAAAATCTCGGCAATGACCCTAAAATATTAGAGCAAATTGCTAAGGGTAAACATCCTGCACGCAAGGTGATTGATGCGGCGCACAATCCTGTGATTATCCTAGGTTCTGGCGCTGTTGCGCGCACTGATGGTTCTGATGTGCTAGAAGTCGCTCGTCACTTGGCAACGCATAGCCCAATCATATCGAAAGAATGGAACGGCTTTAATGTCCTGCACGGGGCTGCATCGCGCGTCGGTGGTTTGGATATAGGCTTTGTGCCAACAACAGATAAAGGACGCGACACTGCCGCTATAATTGATGGTATCGGTCAAAAAGATATTGAAGTGCTCTATCTATTAGGTGTCGATGAAGTGGACACATCTTATTTCGATGGAGCCTTCGTAGTGTATCAAGGTCATCATGGTGATGCAGGCGCAGCGTGTGCAAATGTTGTGTTGCCAGGTGCAGCATACACCGAAAAAGATGCGACCTATGTGAATATGGAAGGGCGCCCACAACGTGCTTACAAAGCGGTTACGGCGCCAAACTTGGCGAAAGAAGATTGGCGTATCCTTCGTGCGCTGTCAGAAGAGCTAGGTGATGCACTCCCTTATGACACAATCGACGAGATTCGTGCGCGCATTGAAGAAGTGGCCCCGCATTTAGTGGAAATTGATGAGATTGAAGCTGCTGAGTGGGTTCCTGCCAATAAAGTGCTCCGCGGCGTCAAATTAGATGACGCACCGTTTGACGATGTGATTAAAAACTTCTATATGACAGATCCTATTAGTCGCGTTTCTAAAACGATGGCAGAGTGCACTCGCACAATTGTGAATAAAGAATCCGAATCAAATAAGGAGCAGGCAGCTTAATGGAAGAGATGCTAAACTCATGGGGGCAGTCTTATCCCGCTCTTGAGCCATTCTTGCCGTTAATTCAATCGGTGATGATGATTCTGATTGTCGTGTTGCCGCTTTTGGGCGCGGTTGCCTATCTTACATACGCTGAACGTAAAGTAATTGGCGCGATGCAGTTGCGTCGTGGACCAAACGTGGTTGGGCCTTTTGGGTTGTTGCAACCACTTGCTGATGGCTTGAAACTCTTTATGAAAGAGACAATTTTGCCCGCTGAGGCGAATCGCGCAGTGTTTTTGTTGGCGCCGATGATAACTTTCGTATTGGCGATGATTGGCTGGGCGGTGATTCCGCTGTCAGAAACATTCGTCATTGCTGATATTAATGTTGGTATTCTCTATCTATTCGCGATTTCATCCCTTGGGGTGTATGGGATTATTATGGCGGGTTGGGCATCTAACTCAAAATATGCATTCCTCGGCGCCATTCGCTCTGCCGCGCAAATGGTGTCGTATGAAGTCTCGATTGGTTTCGTGATTGTTTGTGTGCTGTTATGTGTGGGCTCTTTAAATTTAAATGACATTGTTGAAGCGCAACGTGATGGTTGGTACGCATTTTCGGGGCTCTTCCCGATGTTTATTATATTCTTCATCTCGGTGTTGGCGGAGACAAACCGATTGCCTTTTGATTTGCCCGAGGCAGAAGGTGAGTTGGTTGCGGGGTATAATGTGGAATATTCTTCCATGACCTTCGCGCTGTTTTTCTTAGGAGAATATGCGAACATGATTTTGATGAGCGGCATGACCGCGATTTTGTTCCTCGGTGGATGGCTGCCTATTATCGATATTGAACTGCTAGCTTGGGTGCCTGGTGCTGTGTGGTTCTCGTTGAAAATCGCTTTCTTACTATTCTGTTTCTTGTGGGTGCGTGCGACATTCCCGCGCTATCGTTATGACCAATTAATGCGCTTGGGGTGGAAAGTATTCCTGCCAATCTCATTATTTTACGTTGTTGCGACGGCTGGGTATCTTGTCTACACGGATTCGCTTCCTGGTTAATCTTAATGTTTGAATGTAAGGCTTAAACATATGAGTTTATTTGTAAAACAAGCTGAAGCGCTTCTGCTCAAGGAGATGGTATCTGGCATGTGGCTAACCTTGAAATATATGTTCAAGACGCCCGTGACCATTAACTATCCCTATGAGAAGGGCCCGCTATCGCCGCGTTTTCGTGGTGAGCATGCGCTTCGCCGCTACCCTAATGGTGAGGAGCGCTGCATTGCATGTAAATTATGTGAAGCTATTTGCCCCGCGCAAGCGATTACGATTGAAGCAGAGCAACGTGAAGATGGCTCGCGCCGTACCACGCGTTATGATATTGATATGACGAAATGCATCTATTGCGGTTTCTGTGAAGAAGCCTGCCCAGTGGATGCGATTGTAGAAGGGCCTAATTACGAGTTTGCCGCTGAAACGCGTGAGGAGCTATACTATAATAAAGATAAATTGCTGGATAATGGCGATCGTTGGGAAGCAGAAATTGCTATAAACCTCGCTGCTGATGCAGCATATAGATAAGGTTAATGGAATGATATTTGGGATTGATATAGCCAGTTTGGTGTTTTATGCGTTTGCCGCTCTCGTCGTGTTCTCGGGTGTGATGGTGATTACTGCGCGTAATCCTGTACATTCGGTGTTGTTCCTTATTTTTGCGTTCTTTAATGCAGCGGGATTGTTCGTGTTGCTTGGTGCTGAATATTTGGCGATGACATTGGTGATTGTCTATGTCGGTGCGGTGGCTGTGTTGTTCCTCTTTGTGGTGATGATGCTCGATATCAACTTCTCTGAATGGCGCTCAGGATTTATCAAACGTTTGCCGCTTGGTATCATTGTCGCATTTTTGTTCTTTGTGCAGTTGGGCGGCATATTTTATGCTTCAAGTCTTTCACCTATTGAATCAGCTTCGCCCTCATATCCTATTCCAAATGCTGAGGAAATTACGAACACTGAAGCAATTGGTTTGATCCTCTATACAGATTACATCTATGCTTTCCAAATTGCAGGACTCATCTTGTTGGTTGGTATGATTGGCGCGATTGTGTTGACACTTCGTCAACGCGAGGGTGTACGCAAGCAGGTGATTTCTAAGCAGTTGGCACGTACGCGTGCAGATGGTGTTGAGCTTGTTAAAGTGAAATCAGGCGAGGGGATATCCTAATGGAAAATACACTTTTCGGCGATATCACAATCGTTCATTACCTTATGGTCTCAACATTGCTCTTTACGTTGGGTGTGTGCGGTATTTTTATGAATAAGAAAAATATCATCACTATTTTAATGTCTATCGAGTTGATGCTCCTCGCGGTGAATATTAACTTCGTTGCATTCTCCGTGCATTTGGGTGATTTGGCAGGGCAGGTGTTCGCCATCTTTGTGTTAACCGTAGCTGCAGCAGAGGCCGCCATTGGGTTGGCGATTTTGGTAGTGCTTTCGCGTAATCGCGGGACCATTGCAGTTGAAGAAATCAATGTCTTGAAGGGATAATCTTAAGCCATGACAGTGTCGACGATGATAGAATGGATTGTATTTCTTCCCCTAGCCATGGCAGTGCTAGTTGGGCTTAAAATCCTGTGCGGTGGCATTAGTGATAAGCTTGCACAATACCTTACAGCAGGCGGCATGATCGTAGCGGCTGTGCTTTCAGGCTTTACCTTTAATGAAGTCGCATTCAATAGTGGTGCGGTGACTGTGCCGTTGATGACATGGATTGCCTCGGGTGATTTTGAACTGATGTGGGCGTTGCGGGTTGATGTGCTAACCGCCGTTATGTTAGTGGTTGTCACGTGGGTTTCCGCCGTTGTGCATGTCTATTCGATTGGCTATATGAGTCACGATCCACACAAGCAGCGCTTCATGGCATATTTGTCGCTCTTTACCTTTGCAATGCTAATGCTCGTGACATCCGACAATTTGGTTCAGGTCTTCTTTGGTTGGGAAGGGGTCGGGCTCTGTTCATATCTCCTCATTGGTTTCTGGTATAAGAAAGATTCTGCCAATGAAGCCGCAATGAAAGCCTTCTTGGTTAACCGTGTTGGTGATGTTGGTTTGGCACTTGGTATCTTTATGGTATTTGCTGTGTTTGGCACCGTCCAGTTTGACGCAATATTCGCGATGGTCGAGGCGCATTCCACTGCACGTTATGACTTCTTCGGCTATGATGTGCCATTGCTTGATGCGATGGCTTTATTATTATTTGTCGGGTGCATGGGTAAATCAGCTCAACTATTACTTCATACATGGCTGCCAGATGCGATGGAGGGGCCGACACCCGTATCAGCACTCATTCATGCCGCAACAATGGTAACGGCAGGTGTGTTCTTGCTCGCACGTATGTCTCCTTTATATGAATTCGCGCCCTATGCGCGTGACGTGATTACGATCGTCGGCGCACTCACAGCATTCTTCGCCGCGACCGTTGGTTTGGTGCAGAATGATATCAAGCGTGTGATCGCCTATTCAACCTGTTCGCAGTTGGGTTATATGTTCTTCGCATGTGGAATTGGTGCATATTCAGCCGCTATTTTCCACCTCATGACACATGCATTCTTCAAAGCGCTTCTGTTCTTAAGCGCGGGTAATGTGATTCACTCTGTGAGCGATGAACAAGATATGCGTAATATGGGTGGCATTGGTAAATTTGTGCCGATTACTCGTGCCTATATTTGGATTGGTTCGCTGGCGCTTGCGGGTGTCGGCATAGGCGGAATTGGTTTTGCGGGCTATTATTCCAAAGACCTTATCTTGGAATCAGCCTTTATGGCACATACGACCACGGGAACGATTGCCTTTACCTTTGGTATCGCCGCTGCAATTCTTACCGCGTTCTATTCATGGCGCCTTATCTATCTGACATTTGATGGCAAGCCACGTGCTTCAGCTGAAGTGATGAGTCATGTGCATGAATCTCCGAAAATTATGTGGGTGCCTCTCTTGGTTCTCGCCGCAGGTGCGTTGTTCTCAGGTTATATGGGAGCCAATGTCTGGGGAATGGGTGCTGCTGATGGCGCGTTCTGGCAGGGGTCAATATTCACCCGTCCTGATA
>CALJMC010000008.1 GCA_937982385.1 uncultured Rickettsiales bacterium
CCCTTCTACTATTTTGACTTCGCCTTTATTACTAAGAAGTCAAAAATGCGGTCGTGGCGGAATGGTAGACGCGCAGCGTTGAGGTCGCTGTGGGAGATAATCCCGTGGAAGTTCGAGTCTTCTCGACCGCACCATTCATTAATTAGAATAGCAATGCCCAGCTATCCCCCATTTCAACAGGTCCTCTTCCACGATAAATATAATGCAAACACGCGTGAAGCGCGTGCTTTGCTGAAGTTCGAGTCTTCTCGACCGCACCATCCGCTTTCGCTTACGCTACAGCGCGATTGGATGCTTATCCAATTGAGATGGAGTGTTAGAAAAACGGATGCCTCGCTGTAGTTGCTTTAGCAACGTAAGCGGGCTAATCATATATCATGAAATATGTCTATATCCTACAAAGCGAAAATGAACCTGATAGGTCTATACGGGTTCAACCACTGACCTCAAACGACGTTTCAAAGAGCATAATGACGGACAATCTATCCACACCAATAAATATAAACCGTGGAAGCTAAAAACTTACATCGCCTTCAGTGACGAAAAGAAAGCAGATGAATTTGAAGCCTTCCTAAAATCAGGAAATGGCAGAACATTCGCCAAGAAACACTTCTAATCACGATATGATTCGCAACCCACTACTACCTAGGCACAATCTTAATTTCTACACGGCGGTTTTGTGCGCGCCCTTTTGAGGTGCCATTATCAGCTATTGGCTGATTCTCCCCCAACCCTCTGGTGACAATGCCTTGCGGGATATGGCGCGCTTGCAATGCGCTCTTTACTGATGCGGCGCGACGCTTCGACAAATCAACGTTATAGGCAACCGCGCCGATACTGTCAGTATGACCGTGAATCTCCAGCGCAGAGGGTGGGTAATGCACTAAAACGCGCGCAATATTGTCTAATATCGGTAGGAATGATGCATTCACTTTGCTGCTGCCAAACGCAAACATTGCATGACGTGGGAAGCGCAATAGGAGCGTATTACCTTCACGCGTAATCGCAACATCTGAGCCATGAACGGCGCGGCGCAATGCTGCTTCTTGCCCTGCAATACTATTATCGTGATGATTCAAATAGAACGATAATGGCTTTAAGTTTGGGTCTAAAACAGCCGTGCTCGCATGAGAAGGAGCATGTGCACCAGAACCATAATGTCCGCTATATGGCTTGGCATAGGGATAGAGCGAACAGCCCGCGAGTATGAGCGATGATAGTGCTAGCGTAACAATTTTATTCATGTCAGAAACTTTCTAAAACTTTGATAGAACAGATTCACCATAATCATGGCGAAAAACTGATAATACTATCAAAGCCTTAAGAAAGTTCTAACGACGATATATTAGTTCAAAATGACTAAGCCTTGCGACTGCAAGGCCGCCGACCATTCGGCGGATTAAAATGTGTATGATTTTAATCTTAAATCACAATAGCCTCTATGAACCACTAATCGGAGCAATCTTCACTTCTACACGACGATTTTGCGCGCGCCCTGCGGCAGTGTCATTGCTGGCGATTGGGTCAGACTCACCCATACCCGTAGTAATAATACGCTGGCTCACGCCACGATTTGTCAAAGAAGTTGCTACAGACGCTGCACGACGCTCTGAGAGTGACATGTTATAATCATCCGCACCGGTGTTATCAGTATGTCCGAGAATTTCTACGACCGTATCAGGATAATCACGCAACACTGCCGCGACATCAATAAGCGCTGGTGCGAAACTTTGGCTAATCGCGCTGCTGTTGGTCGCGAAGGTCACACTGCTTGGCAAGTTGAGGAACAAATCATTGCCCTGACGCGTCACGTCAATGCCTGTACCTTCTGTCGCTGTTTCTAGCGCTTGCTGCTGACGATCCATATATTGACCCACACCGCCACCAAGCACAGCACCTATCACGGCACCTGTTGCAGCATGTTTGCCGCGGTCATCATCATCGGAAAGCACACCTGCAATCGCTCCACCAATCGCGCCAATGGTCGCGCCTTGATAGGTCTTTTGGTTAGCATCATAGCCCGCACCTTGCCCACAAGCCGCAAGAAATGTTGTTGAAATAAGAACTGCAGATAGCTTACGCATAATAATAACTTTCAGTTGTTGAAGGGTAGAATCAGAAATAACTCTATATCATAGATACGCACCAAAAACAAAAACCCTTCGTTTTTTAGTTTTTTGCTTTACCAATCACTTCTGCCCACTCCACATCAATAGTAGCGCCTTGCATGAGAACCAGCCCGTCTGAGGTGTTGACGGCGTACAAACCTTTGGCGCTAATGTGTCTGCATTGGTTGCTATCAATGATAATTCTATCGCCTTTGCAGATGCCTGGAGCTAATGCATTACTCATAGCAGTGACATATAAATGCGTATCACCTGCGTGGTAAGAAGGGTCTTCATAGACAGGAACATACGCGTTAGTCTCGCTTTTCGGTGCGGCTCCAACTATTAAGGAGCGTTTCTGTTACACGCATGAAAGCATAAATGAATTGCCCGATGATGCTCGCAAAACAGAGTGTGATAAACAGCTGTATCCATGGGGTAAGCTGTGAAAACTTATTCATAACATCAGCCTGAAAATGATAGTCATCCATAACAACAACTCCGCTATCTCATAATCAATCTCTTCAATAAATCGAACTATAGTTCTCTATCATTTATCTGTCAATCTGTCATTTTTCTTCTTATGAGAGATAACATATCAGAACAAAAAGTTAAGAAACTTGCCAAGAAGCTGAAACAGTTACGGCTTGAGCGCGGATTGTCGCAAGCAAAACTAGCCGCAAAAATCGGCATGAGTGACCGTGCGATTGGTATGATTGAAAGCCACAAACGTGTCCCGACCATTCTCACCTGCTTCAAACTTTGCAAGGCTTTAGAGGTTGAACTGGACGTGTTGCTTACGACGCTTTCTGATGATTAGCCATCCACCGTGACTCCTGTGAGCGTGCCATCTTGCACATCCGTAATCAGCACATTAAGCAACTCACCTGCGGGGACGGTACCATCTAGCTTCACGGGTGCAAATTGTTCGGTGCGTCCGATATTATCTTTTTCCATCAGCACTTCTGCCATCTGTCCGACTTTAGAAGCTAAGAAGGCGTCGAGATTCTTCTCACCTGCGGCACGTAGCAAGGCGGCGCGTTCTTTGCGAGTGGCGGGGTTAACTTGCGGCATACGGGCGGCAGGCGTGCCATCACGCTCGGAATAAGGGAACACATGCAAATATAACAAATTAGCTTCATCCACGAGGGCGAGCGTATTGGCGAACATCTCGTCCGTCTCAGTGGGGAAGCCTGCGATGATATCTGCACCAAATACCATATCGGGGCGAAGGTCGCGCACCTTCGCGCAGAAATCGACTGCATCTTGCCTGAGATGCCTACGTTTCATACGTTTGAGCACCATGTCATCACCCGCCTGCAAACTAATATGCATATGCGGCATTAGGCGGTCTTCCTCAGCGATGGCGGCATAGAGCGCATCATCCACCTCGACCGCATCAATGGAGGAAATACGCAAGCGCGGCAGCTCTGGTACCAGCTTGAGCGTGCGACGCACCAACTCACCCAACGTTGGCTCACCTGGCAGTCCCTCGCCATAGGAGCTGATATCCACCCCTGTGAACACCACTTCTTGATAGCCCTTCTCGACCAGCATCCGCACCTCACGCACCACATCGCCCAACGGCACTGAGCGCGAATTGCCCCGCCCAAAAGGAATAATGCAAAAGGTGCAACGATGGTTACAGCCATTTTGCACCTGCACAAAGGCACGAGTTTGCTCGGCAAACGATGTCACCATATGCGATGCCGTCTCGGTGATTTCCATAATGTCATTCACACGAATTTTCTCTTCACCACTCGCGCCAAAATCTAGCATTTTATAAGATGCCGCATGCATCTTCTCTTCATTGCCCAGCACCACATCCACCTCGTCCATCGCCGCGAAATCTTCGGGATGTACCTGCGCCGCGCAGCCTGTAACAATCAGTTTAGCATCGGGATTTTTCTTACGGAGTTTGCGAATGGTCTGACGTGCCGTACGCTCCGCTTCTTTGGTCACCGCACAGGTGTTCACGATAATCGTATCATCCAACTCAGCAGACATCGCATGCCCCCGCATGACTTCACTTTCATACGCATTTAAGCGACATCCTAATGTAACGACTTCTATCATAGGGGTTAGGTTTCAGGGGTTAGGGGTTAGTTTCATAAGCGTTATAACAAAACTAGCCCCTAAATCCTAGCCCCTAAATCCTACATCACACCCATTGGTCGTCCGTGAGTTCGCCTGAGAAACTATGGGCGACGGGGCCGGTCATCCAGACGGGGTGTTCGGGGTCGGACTCGGTGCCGTTCCACTGGATGGTCAGTTCTCCGCCTAGCAGTTGTACGGTGACGGTGGCATCGACCTCTGCGCGACGGCGTGCAGCGACCACGGCAGCACAAGCGCCTGTGCCACAGGCTTGCGTTTCGCCCACGCCACGCTCCCATACACGCAATGTCATATGGTCGTCTGAATCTATTTGCGCGATGCCGATATTGGCGCGCTCAGGGAATAAATCGCACGTCTCAAGCTCTGGCCCTAGCTTTTTCAGCGGGACAGCGCCCACCTCCTCAACAAAAAACACGGCATGAGGGTTGCCCATGCTCACACAGACTGGGTCTTTCAACATGCCTGCTTCTAGCGCGACATGGAGGGTATCTTCTTTTTCAGAAAGCGGTATTTCTTCCCAGCCAAGGCGCGGCAATCCCATATTCACATTCACCAAGCCTTTGCCCGCAAGCTGTGCCTCGAGCAACCCTGCTTCGGTGTCTATCAGCGCGGCATCAGCACGTTTTTCGCGCATCAACGCCCACGCCACACAGCGCGTTGCATTGCCACATGCCCCCACTTCGGAGCCATCGGCATTATAAATCTGCATATAGGCATCAGCCCGACCAGAGGCACGCAGCACAATCAGTTGGTCGCAGCCCACACCCGTCGTGCGGTTGGCAATGGCGCGCACCACTTCCTCGCGCTGCTCCAAGCTCACCAACTGCATCGGTGAATTGCGCTCATCAATAATCACGAAATCATTACCCAGCCCGTGCATCTTCTCGAATGATATGGTCATGTTTTTCTATTCTTTCTGTATCTATTGTCACGATACTGTAACAAATCAGTGTTACATTATCAATGTGCTACTGCACTAAGATGACACAGAAATAAAAATACATGGAGAATAATAATGTCAGATAATAAACGCCCAAAAAACGTGCGCGGCAACAACACGGATAATCAAAATATTAACAATACTCGTTCAGAGAGGCAGTCTCAAAACCCTACTAACATAGAGACAGAAGTAGCCCCAAAACCTAGTTCAAGGACACAATCGGAAGATCTGGATTTGGGGCGTCATAACGGCGGCATAAACCGCTTTACATAAGAACTATCCAGTTACAGCGTTTTAGCTTTTTGCTCAGAACCAGAAATAAGATTGCTATACGCGAACAGCACGTTCGCGTCTGCCGAGAGCGTCACGCCAGTGCCAGCGGAGAAACGCACAGCATGTGTGGCTTCGAAGCCAACAAAACTCCCTAGAATGGAATTTCGTCATCCAACTCGGGGGCAGGTGCAGCAGCTTGTTGCTGGTTGCCTTGTTCGCCGCCATAATTGCTGTTGCCGCCACCTTGTTGTGACTGACCACCACCATAATTGCCGCCTTGTGATGATTCACCGCCACGGCTATCGAGCATGGTGAGTGTGCCACCGTATCCTTGCAATACTACTTCTGTAGAATAACGATCATTACCCGTTTGATCTTGCCATTTGCGTGTTTGCAGCGACCCTTCGATAAACACTTTAGAGCCTTTTTTCACATAATTCTTCACGACTTTCACAAGCCCTTCAGAGAAAATCACTACGCGGTGCCATTCTGTTTTTTCACGGCGCTCGCCTGTGTTTTTGTCTTTCCATGTCTCAGAAGTAGCGATGTTGATGTTCGCGATTTCACGACCATCTTGCGTGCTACGAATCTCAGGATCCGCACCCAAATTACCAATCAACATTACTCTATTTAATGAACCTGCCATGTGAAGATACTCCCAAGTTTTTGATTATAGCTGTTTGCCTGATTTATAACCCATGTTTTAAGACGTGGCAACGACTATTAAAACTAATTAATAGAGTAAATTTCTCCTATCATTCTCGGCATAAATCTGTATAACTAAGCGCCTTAAAAAATAAGAAAGACACAAGCATCCATGACCGAAAATAATATGATTTCCATTCGCGGAGCCAAAGCGCATAACCTTAAAAATGTATCGGTGGATATCCCGCGTGGAAAGTTTGTGGTCATAACAGGGCTTTCAGGCTCAGGGAAATCATCCCTCGCATTCGATACGCTCTATGCCGAAGGGCAGCGTCGTTACGTCGAATCATTGTCAGCCTATGCGCGTCAATTCTTAAACATTCAAGACAAGCCTGATGTTGAATCCATCGACGGACTTTCTCCCGCGATTGCGATTGACCAAAAAACAACGTCTAAAAACCCACGTTCAACGGTGGGTACGGTCACTGAGATTTATGACCATATGCGTTTGTTGTTTGCGCGTGCGGGTATTCCTTATTCTCCTACGACTGGTCGTCCGATTGAAAGCCAAACCGTGTCGCAAATGGTAGACATTGTTTTTGGGCTGCCCGTCGACACTAAATTATTGCTTCTCGCACCGATGGTTCGTGGACGCAAAGGCGAACACACCAAAGACATCGCAGCCATTAAGAAACGTGGCTTCACACGTCTAAAAATTGATGGTGAAATGCATAAAATCGATGAAATGCCAACCATCGACAAAAACAAAAAACATGACATTGATGTAGTGGTTGACCGACTCGCCATTAAAGAAGATATGGGCAATCGTGTTGCAGACTCTATGGAAGCCGCTCTGTCCATCAGTGATGGCTTGGTCTATATCGAGATTGTCTCCTGCCCTGATGATTCACATGCCGAGGGTGACCAACTCACTTTCTCCTCAAAATTTGCCTGCCCAGAATCTGGCTTCACACTCGAAGAAGTTGAGCCTCGCCTCTTCTCATTCAACTCACCTTTTGGTGCCTGCCCATCATGTGACGGACTCGGCTCCGACATGATGTTCGACTTGGAACTCGTGATTCCTGATGACACTGTGTCACTCTATGACGGCGCTATTGCCCCATGGGAAAACACCCAGTCTAAATATTTCATACAAACGCTAGAAGGGCTATGTCGTCACTATAAATTCAGCATTCATGATGCATTTGAAGACCTCACAGCTGACGTCAAACAAATCATCCTGCACGGCTCGGGCGACACAGCGATTGAGATCAGCTATATGGACGGCGCGCGCAGCTATAAAAGCAACAAGCCATTCGAAGGGGTTGTCCCGAATTTAGAACGCCGCTATCGCGAGACTGACTCAGCTTGGGTGCGTGAAGAACTCGAAAAATTCCAAAACACCACAGATTGCCCAGCATGTGATGGCTACCGCCTAAAACCTGAAGCACTCTGCGTGAAAATTGGTGAGAAACATGTGGGCGAAGTCTGCGCGATGAGCATTGATGCTGCGGCGGAGTGGTTTGAAAAACTCCCGAAGCAACTCAATAAAACGCAAAAGAAAATCGCTGAAAAAGTCATGAAAGAAATCACCGAACGCCTTGGTTTCTTGATTAATGTCGGACTTGACTATCTCACATTATCACGCGAATCTGGTACGCTCTCTGGCGGTGAATCACAACGTATTCGCTTAGCCTCACAAATTGGCTCAGGGCTCTCGGGCGTACTATACGTCCTCGATGAGCCATCCATCGGGCTGCACCAATGTGACAATGCACGACTGATCAAAACGCTGGAGCATCTGCGTGACCTAGGCAACTCCGTGATTGTGGTTGAGCATGATGAAGACACGATGCGCCACTCTGATCACCTCATTGACATTGGCCCCGGTGCGGGCATCAATGGCGGCAGAATCATCGCGCAAGGAACCGCGCAAGACGTCATGGACACCAAAGGCTCCATCACAGGTGATTACCTCTCAGGACGCAAGGAAATCCCGATTCCAAAAGAGCGCCGCAAAGCGCCAAAGCACAAACAAATCTTGGTCGAAGGCTGTACTGCCAACAATCTGCAAGATATTGACGTGAGCGTTCCCCTCGGTGTCATGACCTGCGTGACAGGTGTATCAGGCGGCGGAAAATCGAGCTTCGTCATCGAAACACTCTATAAAGCAGCGGCAAAACGCATCATGCGCACCAAAGCAAATGCAGGACCATACCGCACGATAAAAGGGCTGGAATATCTCGATAAAGTGATTGAGATTGATCAATCCCCCATCGGACGTACTCCACGCTCAAACCCTGCGACCTACACTGGTGCATTCTCGCCAATCCGCGATTGGTTCACGGCTTTGCCAGAATCCAAAGCACGCGGCTATAAAGCTGGTCGCTTCTCGTTCAACGTCAAAGGCGGACGCTGTGAAGCATGCCAAGGTGATGGTCTCATCAAAATCGAGATGCATTTCCTACCCGATGTCTATGTGACATGTGACGCCTGTAAAGGACAACGCTATAACCGCGAAACACTCGAAGTGACCTATCGCGACAAATCCATCGCAGAAGTGCTAAACTTAACAGTCGATGAGGCCGTTGATTTCTTCGTCGCACAAACCTCCATCCGTGAGAAGATGCTCGCTTTGCAAGAAGTAGGCTTGGGCTATATCAAGCTTGGACAGTCCGCCACGACCCTATCCGGTGGTGAAGCACAGCGTATCAAGCTCGCTAAAGAACTGTCCAAACGCGCCACAGGTCGCACGCTCTACATCCTCGATGAGCCAACTACTGGTCTTCACGCAGAAGATATCAACCGCCTGCTAAAAGTGCTGCATACCCTAGTAGACGCAGGAAACACCATGGTCATTATCGAGCATAACCTAGACGTCGTAAAAACAGCTGATTGGGTCATCGATATCGGACCAGGCGGTGGTAACAAAGGCGGATTCCTCGTCGGTGCGGGCACCCCAGAAGACGTTGCCGAAACCAAAGGCTCCATCACAGGCGGCTATCTCAAAGACATGCTGAAGTCCGCGAAGAAAGTGAAGGCAGCATAGCCATCAGGTTTTTCATTGAATGTTAATGTCTTCCCCTTATAATCACACTATATAGAGGGGCAATAACTATGAAAAATTATGGATTTAGTTTACTTGAGCTATCGATTGTACTCGTTATCATCGGACTCATTGCGGGCGGCATTGTGGCAGGTTCAGCCATGATTCGGGGGGCGGAGTTACGCAGCATAATCTCAGATTCGCAAAATTTTCAAACTGCAACAATGGTATTTCGAGATAAATATTTTGCACTACCAGGGGATATGAGTAACGCTACGGCATTTTGGCCAACTGAATGTGTGGATATTGATGCGGTCAATACGTGCAATGGCAATGGAAACGGAGCGATAGATTCTGTCTCCAGTGTAGTTTTTCCCGAAGCATTGCGATTATGGCAGCATATGGCGCTCGCAGAGCTAACCGAAGGGCACTACACAGGCGACAAAAACACCGATGGCAATGTAGAAGCTGGCTTGTCTATCCCAGAAAGTAAAATAAATAGCGCTGGCTACATGATGCGGGGTCACTCCGCGTACAGCCAGTCTTATCCTTTAGCGATACAATTTGGCTTCTATGGCGCAGCTGACTATTATGCCCGAGGCGCTGTTAATGCTTCAGAAGCCTATTCACTGGACAAGAAAATAGATGATGGTGAACCTGATACAGGTCATTTTATGACCAATACAGGCTATGGACAGACGGGCTGCGTCACCGTGACTGGCACGTATCCTACGGCAACGGGAACCTATATTTTGAATGATGAGGATACAAACTGCCGGATATGGTTACGTGTAAAGTAATACTATCAAGAAGCGACAGGAATATACGGAGAAAACTTTATGTTGTGGCAACATCTAGCCAATGCAGAGTTAATGGAAGGTACATTTTCTTGAATATCTGACAATGGTGGTGCTGATTGGATAAAATTAGTAGCAATAACGCAGACTGTGCGCTTTTTTACCAAGCAATTCTAACCTGCCTTCTTCTCATCTGCCTCACGCTTTTTCTCATTTTCAATGAGTTCGGTAAGGACATCGATAATTTCTTGTCCTTCGTCGCTGCCGGTATCCATCACTTTTTGATGGAAGATGACATAGAGCGCTTGGATATGCGCACGGAAGATTTTAATCCATTTTCCGCTGATATCATGGCGCTCAGAAATGTTCTTATACATTAAGTCCGCTACGCTCGACGCCAAGTTATACCCAAATGTTCCAGCGCGCGCTTTAATACGAAGCGCCGCCTGTGCAAGCTCCATAATGTCAGCCCCATCCTGCTCCTCAGCCTCGACCAACGCATTAAATCGACGCTCGACTTCTGCAAAATCCTCATGCGCCCATGGCAGAAACTCGTCATTCAGTTCAGCGATTGCTTTTTCCGCCTTCGCAATGGCATCTGCATTGAAGAATTTTCGCAACGCACCGCGATCACCAATTGACTCAAGCAAGGAGTAATCTGCTTTCAACACCACCACGCCACCTTGGCTTGTACCTGTTTTGGTACGTCGTTCATGTGACACCCATGTGTTACCCTTTTTCTTGCGACGGCGCTCAGGGCCGACATAGGTACCGGCAATAATGAAATCACGTGGTTTTTCTATTGCCATTTGAATGCGCTCGAGCACCGCTTTAGCACTGATAGGCTTAACAATGAACTCTGTCACTCCTGCATCCCGCGCAATCGACACATCATTAAACTGGGCGCGCCCCGTTGTCATCACGACAGGCAAACGGCGGTGCATTGGGTGATCAAGGTGGCGAATTCTCTTGGTCAACTCAATGCCATTAATGGGCGCGATATCCCATTCTAAAATAATCAAATCAATTGCAGATTCCGACAAGACGTCCAAGACTTCTTGGCTGTTCGCCACCTTAACAATGCGAGTGAACCCTAGGCTCTGAAGGACGTTCTTCAAAAGATGTGCGATAAACGGATCAGGCTCAATCAGCAATACGCCGATATGTGACAAATGGTCCAACTTCTTTAAAGACTTAACCGTCACACAACACCCCAATACAACTCAACAACTCTTGGAGCAGATTACTCGAAACCTATACACCAATAAAGTGTATTAATAGATATTACGCCTCTATGTTCTAGGATGAAACAATAGCTTAGATAACTCGCATCACCTCGCGGACGAATGGCACGGTAATATTACGTTTCTGCGTGAGTGCTTGGGTGTCTATCATGTCAACCAGTTGCTTTATCGCAGCGCAACTACGCCCTGCACGGCTGAGTATATAGCTCACCACATCGGGAGATACTTTAAGTTGTTTATCGGAGAATTGTTTCATGATAAGCGCCTCCAACAACATCTCATCAGGCATTTCCAAACCAACCGCCGTAAACCCTGCAAGGCGAGACGCTAAGTCAGCAAGCAGAATATCAAGCTTCGTAGGGTGACGTAATGCAGTTATCAGCAGCGTGCTACCAGTGAGCTTCACCTCATTAAGCAAATGAAAGAGAGCCTCTTGACTCACTGCATCGCTAAGCGCTTCAACATCCTCAATAATATGACTATCTGCACCGCTCAGCAATGTGGCACTATCGAGCGAAATAAGGCTGTCATGCGCAATAAACTGCGCGCCCACCTGCGCTGCCCAGATATGTGCGAGATGAGTTTTTCCAACGCCCTCCGCGCCATAAAGCGCGAGCAAAGGCGATGGCAACTCAACAGGCAGGGTCATGATAAACTGAGAGGCTTCCGCATTGCTCTGTGCCATAATCCAATCGTCCGCCGCATAGCTAGCGGCAGGCTGATAATCGAAACTATGCTGGGTCATAATGCCCCCTGATAAAGGGTGCTCTCTTTATATTGCCCAATAACAAAACGAATCAACACGCCAAGAATCGCCGTCAGCGGCACAGCAAGTAACACACCGACAAACCCGATGAGGGCACCCCCCGCCATCATCCCGAAGATAAGCCACACAGGGTGCAGCCCGACCTTCTCACCGACAATTTTGGGCGTCAGAAAATTACCTTCAACAATTTGTCCAAAGATAAAAATAGCCGCAATAGTACCAACACTGGCAGCATCACCACCAAACTGGAGATAAGCCAACCCAATCGCCAAAGCACCACTAAACATAGTTCCTACATAGGGAATGATAATCAATAAGCCTGCAAGCAGCCCTATCATTACCGCATATTTAAGCCCCGCAATCCATAACGCCACAGCATAGAAGGTGCCAAGCATCGTGCATACGGTGAGCTGTCCACGTAAAAACCCTGAAAGCGTTTGGTCAATGAGCGTCATTTGCTCCGTAATCACATCATGATGATTGCGTGGCAGTAATGCGTCGAATTTCTCAGTGATGTTATCCCAATCACGAACTAAATAGAAGGTCACTACAGGCGTAATTACAATGAACGATATCAAGCCCACCACCGCCTTGCTCGACTTCAAAATCCCGACACCAACATCACGCAGAACATTAGAAAAACCCTTCATAATCTCAGACATAAAATCAGGGGATTGTGCACTCGCCGCCCCCCCGCCTAGTTTTTGCTGAAAAGGAGCGACCTTAAGCGCATAAAACTGCTGGAGCGACTTGGCATAACCGGGAATATCAGAAATGAGGGCCTCAATTTGCTGATACAGCAACGGTGCGATTGTCACTAATCCAAAGCCAATCAACACAAAGAATGAGACCGTAATGACGGTTGTTGCCATCAGCCGCGAGAACTTCCAATCCTCTAATTTATCTGCCAGTGGGTCAAGCAAATACGCCGCCATCATCCCTACCACAAAGGGCAATAAAATGCTTTTTATCGCGACAATAAAACTCAAAAATATGAGCGCAATCAGCCCCCATATCAACCATAATTTCAGCGCTTTATTGGCTGCATTGCCTTGTGACTTAGCGTGTGGCACGATAGACCCTCCAATAACTATCCTGTTGATCCACCTGCAAACCATTAGCCAAAAGCAGCTTCCTCAACACATTGGGCGTAGACGAAATATACACCGTCGTTAAGGCATAATCAACGGACATAGAATCTATCTGTACATATTCTACAATCGCCAAATCACTCACGGTGCGCCGCAAACGATTCCACGCACGACCATGATCAAAAGCAAAACGAATAATCTGTGCATTTATCGCCTCTTCTTCTGGTGCAAACAGCAAGAACCTATCACCCGTATTACTCAAGTTCTCCACCACCCTCACCGCTGCTCTGTCCATCATTTGAGCTATGGTTTCTCCGTTTTCTATTTTAAACGTAAGCCTACCCTCATCTTGCTTGGCACCCGCACGACGCAAAAACACGTCCAAAACCTTACTTCCCTCACGCACCCTAGGGCGCGCGACAGCAAGGGCGACATTGCGCGTGCCATAACGTTCTGCCAGAGATGTCAGTTTTTTCACATCACCAGACAGCAAAGTTTCTTGGCTCATTAACCGCTTATCTTTCGGGTCACCATAAGCAGAAATAAGCTGGTCATTTCCATATTTAAACGCCGCATTATCAAGCGCCTTGCGCCAATCATTGCCATCTTCCCAGAGCCGCAACGCCAAACCATCATCCAACACAGGCAGCACCAGCAAGGAAGTAGAGTTCGACAGGGTATTCAACCCCTCAGTATCTTTTAAAATACGTGTTGTACGTATGGGATCAAAAATATAATTCACCCGTGCAGAATAGCGCCCTGCAATGGTTTTCTCCTGTTGAATATCAAATGATTTTATCATAGTCACAAGCTGCTCAGGCGTCACTTGTTCATATACCTCATCCACTCGATCTGGTGCCATGCGCTTAAGCAAAATATCA
>CALJMC010000009.1 GCA_937982385.1 uncultured Rickettsiales bacterium
CGATATTCAGCGATTTCTTTTGTGTTAGTTTTTACAGTCATTAGTAGATACTCTTTATTCTTACTTATTTACTATCATTCGCTGCATCAGCAAGTGCTTTTGCAGATTCTTTTATTTTTTGTGCTTGGGCGGCTATTTTAAGGTCAAGCTCGGGGTTGGCGCCAAACAAGGCGTCAAACATCTCCATAGCAGGGGGGATGTTTGGGAATTCCTCGGCGATGGCATCTTGCGCGGCACGTCCAGAATCTACCTTTTTAGACCACTCTCGATTGTTATTTTCTACCATTAGTTGCAGCCTTTTTATTGCGTTATTTTTTGCTTACTCCTCCTATCTACAGAAGAAATGTTACAGCTTGATGACAGAATGGAATATTTTTTCATTTTAATGCTTTGTTAACTTCTATGGGTTATAATTTTCCTTCGCAATCTCGGGGTTTGCGCCTATAATCCCTTCCATGAAAAAAGATGACAAAAATGTAATTGCGCTGGCAAAACTGCTCATGGCAGAGCCGAGTGTGACGCCCGATGCGGCGGAATGTTTTAACTTAATTGAGCAATGGCTTGTGCCGTTGGGCTTCACCGTTTGGCGTGAAACGTTCGAGGAGGAGGGCTATGACCCTACTGAGAACCTTTATGCCCGTTTGGGCGAGGTAAGTCCGAATGTCTGTTTTGCTGGGCATGTGGATGTTGTTCCAGAAGGGGACAGTGCGGCGTGGGATAATCCTCCTTACGCCCCGCGTGTGATTGATGGCGTGCTCCATGGACGTGGCGCGGAAGATATGAAGGGCGCGGTGGCAGCATTCATTGCAGCGGTTACACGTTATGTGGAAGCGGGTGCGCATAAAGCGGGTTCTATCTCGTTTTTGCTGACAGCAGATGAAGAGGGCATTGCCATTAACGGCACCAAGAAGCTGTTGGACTGGCTGGAAGAAAAGGGTGAAAAACTCGATTATTGTTTGGTCGGTGAGCCGACTAATCCCACATATATGGGGGAAATGTGTAAGCTTGGACGTCGTGGAAGCCTGTTATGTGCGCTTGATGTGGATGGCACGCAGGGACATATTGCCTATCCTGCATTGGCGGATAACCCCAACACACGCATTGTGAATATATTACACCGTTTGAAAACGGAAGCGATTGATGGAGGTTCAGAGTTTTTCCCTCCGTCGAATTTGGAGGTTACGTCTATTGATGTCGATAACCCTGTTAGCAATTTAATTCCTGCCAAAGCAACGGCATTGTTCAATATTCGATTTAATGATCAGCATGATGGCGCGTCCATCAGCGCATGGGTGCGTGAGCAATGTGAGGCGGCGGCGGATGGCGGAGCTTATAACCTCACCACGCGCATTTCAGGTGAATCCTTTCTCACTCCCGTTGGAAAACTCAGCGATGCCCTTCAGAAAGCAGCGTTTGATGTCACAGGTCACACTCCCGAACTCTCCACCACTGGCGGCACCTCCGATGCACGCTTCATCAAAGATGTCTGCCCAGTCATTGAGTTTGGCACAACTGGTTTTACGCCCCATAAAGTGAATGAATGTGTCGGTGTTGACGTCCTAGAGCAGCTCGAAGATGTGTATTATCATTTCTTGGGTGAGATGTTGGGGTAGGCTATATGACTTGCATCAATTACTATAATATAGTAATTTAGGTTGTAAGGTTATATAAGCAGAGGAATATATTATGAGCAATACAACCAGTATAAATCTTGGCGAGCATTTCACGGGTTTCCTGAGTCATCTAACGGAGACTGGTCGTTACGGCTCGGTTAGCGAGGCAATTCGTGCATCACTGCGCTTGTTGGAGAGAGAAGAGGCGCGCTATGAACTATTGCAAAATGCGCTGGATGAAGGCGAAGCAAGCGGCGAGAGCAGTAAGACGTTTAATGAGATAATCGCAGCAGCTAAAGCTGAAAATAATGAAGGCTAACTATATATTATCGCGTAAAGCCGCGCAGGACATTCAGCAGATTACTCAACAAAGTATCGCAGATTTTGGCAGGCTACAAACGGATGATTATATGGATGGGATGGGGCACTCGTTAGATATCGTGGCAGACTCTCCTGATATTGGACTCTCATTTATCCACTCTCGTAGCCAAAGAATCTATTTTCGTCATCGTTATGTGAGTCATATGATTTATTATCGTCAAAGGAAAAATGATATTTTTATTATACGTATTTTGCATGTGAAGATGCTTCCAGAGCGACATTTGTAAGCCATAACCCTTGCCCACACGCTCAAAAACCGCTATCAGAATGGGCATGAAACAAGATGATACTATTCCAGAAGAAAAAGAACTCACGGTGACGCCTTTGCTTGATAAAGTAAAGACGCCTGATGACATCCGTGATTTTTCGGTGGATGAGTTGGTGCAGCTTTCTGAGGAAGTGCGCACAGAGATGATTGATTCTGTCTCGCAAACAGGTGGGCATCTGGGTGCTGGTTTGGGCGTGGTGGAGCTGACGGTTGCACTGCATCATGTGTTTAACACGCCAAAAGATAAGGTTATTTGGGATGTTGGGCATCAAGCTTATCCCCATAAGATTCTTACAGGTCGCCGTGAGCGGATGCGTACATTGCGTAAACCGGGTGGGCTGTCGGGCTTTTGCAAACGTGATGAGAGTGACTATGATGCATTTGGTGCGGGGCATAGCTCCACCTCCATTTCAGCGGCGCTCGGCATGGCGGCAGCACGCGATTTGCAAGGTGATGATTACGAAACGATTGCCGTTATTGGTGATGGCGCGATGAGTGCTGGCATGGCGTTTGAAGCGCTCAATAATGCGGGTGCGCTGAAAAAACGCATGATTATAATCCTCAATGATAATGATATGTCGATTGCCCCTGCCGTGGGTGCGATGAGTAACTATCTCTCGCGGTTGATTTCGTCTTCGCCTTATCGCAGCTTCCGTGAGGTGGGGAAATCGGTTGTGCAGAAATTCCCTGAGACATTGCAAAATGTTGCCAAACGTGCCGAGGCTTATGCGCGCGGCATCACAACAGGCGGCACGCTCTTTGAAGAATTGGGCATGTATTATATTGGACCCGTTGATGGGCATAATATGGACCATCTGCTACCGTTGCTGAAAAATATCCGCGACCAAAAAGATTCTGGCCCAGTATTGATTCATGTGGTGACGGAGAAGGGTAAGGGCTATCAGCCTGCCGAAGATGCGAATGATAAATATCATGGGGTTTCCTGCTTTAATCCTGATACGGGCAAGTTGCTGAAAAAGAAGGCGGGCGGGCCAAGCTACACCAGCATTTTCGCTGATAGCCTGATTCAAGAAGCCGAAGCTGATGAGAAGATTGTTGCGATTACAGCCGCGATGCCATCGGGAACAGGCATAGATAAATTTGAAACGCATTTCCCTGATCGCACCTTTGATGTGGGGATTGCCGAACAGCATGCCGTGACGTTTGCAGCAGGCATGGCGGCGGAGGGGCTCAAGCCTTTTGTTGCGATTTACTCAACCTTCCTCCAGCGCGCTTATGACCAGTTGGTGCATGATGTGGCGGTACAAAAATTGCCCGTACGCTTCGCGATTGACCGCGCAGGCTTGGTGGGGGCAGATGGCCCAACCCATGCGGGGATGTTCGATGTTGCTTATCTCGCATGCCTGCCACATATGGTGGTGATGGCAGCGGGTGACGAAGCCGATTTGAAACATATGGTAGCCACTGCCGCCGCTTATGATGAGGGGCCAATCGCCTTCCGTTTTCCACGCGGTGAGGGCATTGGGCTTGATTTGCCACAGCGTGGCAAAGCGCTACCGATTGGTAAAGGACGTATTGTCCGTGAAGGTAAAAATGTTGCGATTCTCAATTTCGGTGCGCGTTTGGGGGCATGCTTGAAAGCTGCGGATGCGTTGCAGGAAAAAGGCATTAATCTAACAATTGCGGATGCACGATTTGCCAAACCATTAGATGAAGAGCTTATCATTAACCTCATGAAAACGCATGACCATGTGGTGATGATAGAAGAAGGTTCACGTGGTGGATTCGCCGCACAAGTGATGCATATGCTAGCCGATAATGGTTTGCTAGGCGGCACAGCAAAAGTCGCAAAAATCGAATCACTCACCTTGCTAGACCAATTCCAACCCCACGGCGCCCCGGAGCAAATGTACGCCGATGCTGGCATGGATATGAACGCGATTGCAAAACATATCGAAGCAGTGCATGAAACCGCAAAGCAGGATAGTTAGAGCCTTACTTTTTGCCCTTGCCAACTACGTCCCGTTCTTCTGCTTCTTGTACGTTA
>CALJMC010000010.1 GCA_937982385.1 uncultured Rickettsiales bacterium
TTAATGCCGTTACATTAAACAGCCAAAACATCGGCACGCTCTATAGTGGAGCGCAACGCATGGAAGCAGCCGCCCAAGCAGGTAAAAATAAGCATCACAAGGACGCACCTGATTTTGATGCAATGCTCGAAAAGGCAAGCGCAAGAAACTTCGCCATCAAAGAACGTTTTGCCGAAATCACAAACGAACTGGGGCTAGAGCGTGAAACAGCACTAGACCCAAAGAAAACTAAGACAATAGAACCACAAACTCAAGCAGCAGCAAGAGCTTAAGCAGCTGTGCGTAAAATCTCGTTCACACCTGTTTTAGAGCGGGTTTTTTCATCTACACGTTTTACAATCACTGCGCATGCGAGTGATGGACCACCTTCTTTTTTGGATGGCAAGGTGCCTGGCACAACCACTGAATAGGCTGGTACGCGTCCCATAAAGATTTCACCTGATTCGCGATCAACGATTTTGGTGGATGCACCGAGGAATACGCCCATTGAAATAACGGCGCCTTCTTCAACAACAACACCTTCGGCAACTTCCGAACGCGCACCAATGAAACAATTATCTTCAATGATAACGGGACCCGCTTGCAATGGCTCCAATACGCCGCCAATGCCTACACCACCTGAGATGTGGCAGTTTTTGCCAATCTGTGCGCATGAACCAACAGTAGACCATGTATCAATCATCGTACCTTCACCCACATAGGCACCCAAATTCACGAAGCATGGCATCAATACTGCGTCTGGTGCAATGTAAGCTGAACGGCGAACAATCGCGCCCGGCACAGCACGGAAACCAGCAGCGCCAAATTCTTCGTCACCCCAATTTTCAAATTTCGATGGCACTTTATCATACCAGCTCGCTGTTGAGCCAACGGATGCAGGTGCCCCAGCATAACGTTGCATCGCATTCAAACGGAACGAAAGCAGCACAGCTTTCTTCGCCCACTGATTGACATGCCATGCATCACCTTGTTTTTCAGCTACACGGAGCGCTCCAGAATCCAACGCATCCATTGCCGCATTCACAGCATCACGCACCTCGCCTGTTGTCTTCACTGATAATGTATCACGGTCTTCCCATGCTTGTTCAATCACTGTGGCTAATGCATCCATGATGCTCTCCTTCATATAGGGTTTATGTTATCTACGCCCGAGTGACATACCAACAGATGCACAGAAAAGCAAGGCTATATTAGCACTCCAACTATAGTTTCAACTATTCATAATATAGTTAACAAAATATTAATAGACAAGGGCAAAGCTTTACTATATATTAACTATTAATTAATAAATAATAAGTGTGAAAAACACACATCTTTACTTGAGCAGGTAGGCACTATGAAGAATAAAAAATTATCAAACCAGCGCGAAACAACGGTTGAAAACCGTGTAAGCTCGGACTTATGGAAACGCATTAAAAAGGCTGAGAAGCTTGGTGAGAGCATCTTACAGGCGCAAGAGCATCGCGGTGTTGGACAAATTCTCACGCCAGATCAACTGCGCACATTAGCGTCTGTCACGGGTGTCATTGACACATATGCCCCACTCCCATCTCTTAACAAAACAGCATTTTTTCCTTTAGGAAATTTACCTGAAGAAACATTACACTCTATTTCAGATGAGTGGCGCGATGAACCTATTATATTCGCACGTACCATTCCCTCAGCTTATGTCCACATGCCACGACTTGAACAGCTCGGAATCACCGAAGCACCAGACTATTATCAACGCACTGGAAGCTAGGAAATCTCTATCATTATATCGCTTTGGCACGACTGTAACAAAGTAACCAAGTCGCTCTTTTCAAGAGCTACGCACCCCTCTGTACCTGAGTACCCCTCTTTCGCGACATGCATGAAAATTGCACTTCCCATACCGGCAATAGCTGGCGAATCATTATGCCCAAGCACCACCACCACATCATAGCAATCATCATCGCGCCACATGCGCTCATGCGAGGCATCAAAAGGCAGCGACACTAATCTATTATAATCAGCATGTTCCACCGCATCACACCAGCCCATTTTCTTGGTGATAGCGGTCATATCAAGCTGTGTGTTTGGTTTGTCGCCTTTATCGGCACGGTAAAATCCATAGCGCAAAGGATAAGTGCCAAGCGGGGTTTTATTATCCCCCTCACGTTTATCACGCTCAGGCGTAAACCCGTTCTTACCAATCGCGCAATCATAGGACTCCCCTTGAAAAGTCACTTTGCGTGCAGACGTATCAACATAAATGATGTTTTTTTGAATCATGAAGTGGAGTATAGAAGATTAGGAATAAGAAATCTAGGCACTCATAGATGCGCCAGTGCTCGACTCAGCTGCTGCAACATTTGGTCTAATTGGTCCTGATGGTTCAACACCCTCTATGTTCATTTTAGTAAAGGCACTCAAGTCTAAAGCTACAATCGCAGCCTTATCATTACCATTAACCTCGTCCGCACTTCCCACCTGCTGTACAGGAGCAGCATTGTCACCTGTAATTTCACCAGAATCAGATTTTGCGATATTCGCAATCTCATCTACAATACCCTTGCCGCTTATACCTAGAACCTGCAAGCATTTGTCGACAACAAATCCTAACAAACCATAGCCTTGCGGAGCTCCAAACATACCGCCTTGTGGATTGGAGACAAGAGTTTTACCTTCAATAGAACAACCAGCAGCACCTTCATTGACCATTTTCTGGCCACAACCATTACCCATATCCAGACCACTACCCGCACCGCCGCCACCGCCGCCGTCACCGCCGCCGCCACTAAGTAATGATTGTAATGCTGAGCTTGCGCCCCCGCCTTCCATAGACATAGTAATAGTCTCCTTCACTATTCAGTATACGCTAAATACATTACAGCATCATGACAATTGCACAGTAAATGTTTGTCTTATTCCTCTGCTACGGGCTCCTGCCCTCCGCAATAGGAGTCGCTACGCGACGCTCAAGGCTGACACGAACATCCTGTTCGTGTTCGAAATAACTACCCACTGATAACTTACAACTTAAATCTAATAAAGCTTCCAGCGTGCGCGCGGCTCAACATCTAGGCTATCAGGCTGTAAATTATGGTTTATCTTTTCACAGGCTGCCCATGCAATCATTGCCGCATTATCAGTACATAATGCAATAGGTGGACATGAAAGCGTCATATTATGCTTATCTGCGATGTCATCACATACACCACGGAGATATGTATTAGCGGCAACTCCTCCCGCCAACACGAGAGATTTACCCTCAGGATAACTCTCCTTAAACTGCGTAATCGCACGTCCAAGCTTCACTTTCAGTACCTCACCAACCGTATATTGGAAGCTGGCTGCGATATCCGCTTTGTCTCGCTCGGTCACTTCTCCACCGTCATTCAGCTCTAGCAATGCTTTGCGCACTGCGGTCTTCAAACCTGAGAATGAAAAATCACAATCAGCACGCTGCAAAAGTGGTTTGGGGAAAGGGAATCGCTTTTCATCGCCATCACGCGCTATCCGCTCGATTTCGGGGCCTCCGGGATAGGGCAAGCCCATCATTTTCGCGGTTTTATCGAACGCCTCACCCAGCGCGT
The DNA here is from genome assembly GCA_937982385.1 of uncultured Rickettsiales bacterium. Lineage (GTDB taxonomy): Bacteria > Pseudomonadota > Alphaproteobacteria > Rickettsiales > UBA998 > CALJMC01. The sequence continues at coordinate 3,558 of CALJMC010000010.1, forward strand.
CATCAATCGTTTGCCCGAGTAGTTTATAGCTCCCAATGCCTTCCACCGCCAAAATCTGACAATGCCCACCCGACACCAGCAACATAAGATAGGGAAACACAACATCCTCTGTTAAGCGCGCTGTCAGCGCATGCCCCTCAAGATGATTAATCGCATAGAATGGTTTTTTATGAACGGAGGCATAGGCTTTCGCCGCCATCACTCCCACAATCACCCCACCAATCAAGCCCGGTCCTGCGGTGACGGCAATGCCATCAAGCTGCTCAAATGTTGTGTCAGCCTTGGTAAGCGCAGCACTCACCACCTCATCAATCATCTGCAAATGCGCCCGTGCGGCAATTTCTGGCACCACGCCACCATAAGGCTCATGCGCCTCTAATTGCGAGAACACCTCATTGCTGAGAATAGTTTTGTCAGTACAGACCACTGCCGCCGCTGTTTCATCGCAACTCGTCTCAATGCCTAAAATAGTGTGTTTCTGCTTCACTTCTAACCTATAACGCGTTAAGTTCCGCTCATTCTATATAACATATTAGTGATAAATACTATGCCAGAACAGCTGAAAATCGGAACACGACAAAGCCCCCTCGCCCTCAAACAAACAGAGATGGTGATAGAGGCGCTCCATAAAAGGCGTCCTGAATTAGCGATAGAGGTTGTCACTATCACCACATCAGGGGACGTCAATCTATCAGGGAGCCTGGCCGATATCGGCGGAAAAGCATTATTTGCGAAAGAGATTGAAACCGCATTGCTAGAGGAGCATATTGATATTGCTGTGCATTCCATGAAAGATATGGAAACCAAGCTGCCAAAAGGCTTGACCATTGCTGCTGTGTTGGAACGCGAAGACCCTCGCGATGTACTCATTATCAAAAAATCTTCCGCGATTTCCGGGCCTACTGAAAATGACAACCCGCTCGATATGCTTGGCGATGGCGCGGTTGTCGCCACCTGCTCTCCACGACGTGAAGCCTGTGTGCGCCATATGCGCGGCGACCTCAAAATAGTGCCTATGCGCGGAAACCTAGCCTCACGACTGCAAAAACTTCATGACGGCGAAGCCGATGCAACCATGCTCGCTTATGCAGGTATCAAGCGTTTGGGGCTAGAGTCAGACATCCAAGAACGTTTTATCATGCAGCCATTTGACATCACACTCATGACTCCTGCTGCCTCGCAAGGCGTGGTTGGCATTGAATGCCGTATTGATGATGGGCATATTATGTCGCTGCTCTCGACCATTAATCATGCAGAAACATTCACGGCCACCGCGACAGAACGTCACTTATTGAAAAAACTCGGTGGCTCATGCCGAACCGCCATTGGCGTGCACTCCCATTCGGACGATGAAAAACTCACGCTTGATGCAACGCTCTATGCACCAGATGGCTCACTCGCCATCACCGACACCAGAGCAGGAGATGCGATTAACGCCGAGGCTATGGCAAATGATATTGCTGATAAATTACTAAGCGAAGGCGTTGATTTCATCAAAGGAGCTGCTTGATGTCGCGCGCACATATATTACTCACTCGTCCCCTGAACGAATCACAAAAAACCCTAGAATCCCTGCAGTCAGAGGGTTTTGAAGTGTCAGTTTCGCCCGTGCTTTCCATTCACTTAAACGACATAACAATACCCAATGATGCAGATGCCGTGATTGCCACCTCGCAACATGCCATTGCGGCCATAGACACGCCGCTTGATGATCCGCTTTATGTTGTCGGCGATGCCAGCGCAGCACTCGCCAAAGAAAAAGGATGGAAGGATATTCGCGTTGCACCAAACGGGGATGCGGAGTCGCTAATACAACGCATTAAAGAAGAATATGCTGAGCCTGCGATTTTCACCTATCTGCGCGGGGTTGATGTAAAACACGACCTAACATTCCGACTGGGCAATCACACACACGAAGTCAATGAGATCATTGCCTATGAAGCTGAAGCAGCAACCAGCATTGGTTCTTCCATCTTGAAAGAATTAACGCAGATAGACTGCGTGTTATTCTATTCCTTGCGTAGCGTTGAGATATTTCAAGAACTAACAGAAGGTTACGACCTCTCACATGTCACAGCACTCTGTATTAGCCGCCATACCGCAACCGCCTGCAACACGGGCAGATGGCAGCATACGTTGGTTTCAGATGCGCCAAATGCGCAAAGCATCATGGACATGGCGCTGAAAATCTACTAGTATGACGCACTCAATCAACGCATATCTGACATAGTGGCGCTCATGACGAAGAAAAAAAACTCTCAAACTCCATCGAAGACAAAAGCAGCAGAGGCTGAAAAGCCGCCTGCGAAAGAAGATGTGAAAAAACCAGAATCCAACCCTACGATTGAGCATACAAAAGACGAAAAACACGCATTCCCACTCTATACATTACTCGCCGCAGGAACGGTTATTGTGGCGACGTTTGTCATCACCAACACTATGGCGTGGCCGCATAGCGCAAAAGACACAAACAAAACAGCACATAAAAACCTAAAGCCTTCAGTGCATATTATGTCTGAAGAAGGTAATACGGGCGAACTGACACCCTTTGAAATTGATAATATTCTATCGGGCAACACGCCTGTCACTCCGACTCCCAAGCCTTTGCCAGAATCATTCAAAGCGATGCAGTCTGAGCAAGCATCACATATTCTTCCGCCACAAGATGCATTGCAAGCTGAGCAAGATGCTCTGGAGGATATGATAGATGATGCCTCAGACAGTGTGGGTGTG
>CALJMC010000011.1 GCA_937982385.1 uncultured Rickettsiales bacterium
AATATGTTCATGCGGCAGACCTCTCAATAAACGGCGCAGCATCTTTGGCTAAGAACTGCTTAATATTACGAATCGCTTGACGCAAACGCTGACGATTTTCAACCAGCCCAATACGTACAAACCCATCACCATATTCACCAAAGCCAATACCGGGAGCGACGGCAACATCTGCTTCTTCAAGCAATAATTGTGCGAACGCCATAGAGCCAATCTCTTTGTACTTTTCAGGCAAGGGAGCCCAAATAAACATGCTTGCCTCAGGGGATGGCACTTCCCAGCCCGCAGCTGTTAGCCCTTCGACCAATACATCGCGTCTGTCTTGATAAGTTTGGCGGAGCTTCTCCACACAATCTTGCGGGCCATTTATCGCCGCAGCCGCAGCCACTTGAATGGGCGTGAATGCACCATAATCGAGGTATGATTTCATTTTGGTGAGCGCCCCCACCAAATCAGGGTTCCCTGCACCAAAACCAATGCGCCACCCCGCCATGGAATAGGTCTTACTCACGGTCGTAAATTCAATCGCAATGTCTTTCGCACCCTTTACCTGCAGAATAGAGGGCGGCGCCTTGCCATCAAAATAAATTTCACAATAAGCCAAATCAGACACAATCCAAATGCCATGCTCACGGCAGACCGCCACCACCTCTTCATAGAACGCCAAATCCACCACTTCAGTGGTCGGGTTGCAAGGGTAATTCAAAATCAGAATTGTTGGTTTTGGTTTGCAATGGTTAATCGCACGCTTGAGCTGGGCGATAAAACTTGCGGTGTCACCCGCCTCAGTCTTCGGCAAATTCCATACAGATGCACCCGCGATAATCGAGCCATATGGGTGAATAGGATAGCTCGGATTCGGCACCATCACCACATCACCGGGAACCGTAATCGCTTGCAACAAATTCGCCAAACCCTCCTTAGAACCAAGCGTCACTACAACTTCAGAATCAGGGTCTAAATCAACATCAAATCGATTCTTATAATAACCGGCCTGCGCTTTTCGTAGGCCATTAATACCCTTCGATACAGAATAGCGATGCGACTTAGGGTCAAGCACTGTCTCGCGCAACTTCTCAACAATATGCTCAGGCGTTGGCGTATCAGGATTACCCATGCCAAGATCAATAATATCGCGACCCTCTGCACGTAAACGCGCCTTATTCTTATTCACTTCCGCAAACACATAAGGAGGCAACCGCTTGATGCGGTGGAATTGTTCTATATTGGGAGCCATGATGTAATCCTAGAACCGAATTTTACGGCGCTGGAAACGACGACGTTTTTCATAGCGAGAATCAGGTAAAAAACCTTGCGCACGCCCCTGATACATTTCTGGTGGAGGCGTCAACACAATCGCATTACCAGCTGGTGTGGAAAACTCATCCCAACCATTCGGTGCTGATGCAACAGATGGCGCTGGCGGCACATAGATTTCTTCTGCAGCAGGCACATCCAAAGCGGGCGGCTCAGCTATAAAACGAGTTCTTGCAGGTGGCACGTCCAAAGCAATTGTACCCTCATTAACTTCAGGAGTGGGCGGTATAAGTTTTATCGGCGCCAATTCTTCTGTTGGTGCAGCTGGCATAGAGGAGGGACCCGTCATACGAAAAGTCGCATCAGGCGAAGGAAACGCATAGGACTGCGCAATAGCAGTCATATCTTCAGGCACGGGCTGAGACAAAGACGGCGGCATCTTCAGCACCTCTCTAGGCGGGAAAGGCGCAGCCATTTGCGGCTGAGGAGGCTGCAATTGATAATTCGTTGCCGATGGCAATGCTGCCGATGAATCTTGTGGCGCACGCGGCCCCGCAAAACGGCGGTCAATTTCTTCGAGTGACATACTGCCGCTAGACTGTGACACCATCACTTGAGGAGCAGAAGCCATTGGATAACCCGCAGGTGGCGGCGCCATCATAGGAGCAGGCGCTTGCATGGGTTGCTGAGGCGCCGCAGCCCATGGCGTTCCGTCATAGGCAACTTGTTGCTGTGCTGACATTCTTTGCGCTTGGCTTTGGTTCAATTCCTGTTGCAATGCATTGGCAGCATTCTGGGCATTCGCCACACGATCTGCTGACATTGCCGGCGCTTGTGGCACTTGCGACAATGAAGGATATCCCGCATTTCTGTCCAAAGATGTCGATGCTAGATCGAAAGGTTCTTGGTCATATGAGTTTTGTGGAGTGGGCGCTTGCATTGCCTGCATTGGTTGAGGATTAGCATAACCACCCGCTTGCGGCGGCAACGGCATGGCTGTCGGCGCATAGACCACTGGAGGAGGCGCAACAAAAGACTGCGGAGGTGGAGGCGCATACGCAACTGGAGGTGCCATCATAGGAGCGACACTGGCCGGCACAGCCATTGCAGACTGACTAGCAAATTGCTGAGACTGACCTAACGCAGAAGGCTGTTGCTGAGCTTGACTCACATCAGGCGGCGACATCTCGCCACCAGGATTCATGACAGGAATACGTTTTGCACCAGGCGCCAAACCATAACGCTCAGGGCCTTTTTCTTGCCAGATAGCACAACCAGACACCATCAAAAATGCTGCGGTACTGCATACCAACCCTAATTTTGTCATTATGTGTCGCTTTGCCTGCATAAAAACCCTACCCATTACATATAAAAACTATATCTAACATTGCTAACGTAGGAGACACGATTTGTCTAGCCAATTTACCTTCATATTTAGCTTAATATATACGCTGTGGCATTTGCGCGCAGCTACGGGTTGCAAGTTTTCATTGTGAGTTGTCGAGAAATCCGTTATGTTCCGCCGAATTTCATAGGAATATATGCACATTATGCAACACGAAAAAACACACGAAACAGCTGCCATTTTCGACCCGCTAAAATGCACTGAAAACATGGTTCAAGCAATGCAGGAATGGTGCGATATCATGCACTATACCCTCGCCCATCAATCGGGCGAGGAGATGACCTCGCATGAGCACGAAGTCGTGCAGCTTTCCTCTGTCTTTAGCGACGCCTTCATCAACATGACCAGCAACCCTGAAACATGGATGAGTCACACACTGGAACTGGCACAAGACTACACTAAAATGTGGCAATCCTCGATGCAACAATTCTTCAATGCTGCACCGCAACAAAGCACGCCCAACACCACCCCTATTTATGACCGCCGCTTCAAAGATGAATCTTGGCAACAAAGCGCGTGGTTTGACCTTATTCGCCATAGCTACCACACCTCCGCCAAAGGCATGGAACGCATGATTAACCATGCCGATATGGAACCTCAGCAAAAACAAAAAACACTCTTCTATCTCCGCCAAATTATTGATGCACTCTCCCCCACCAATTTCGTGATGACCAACCCCGTCGTGCTGCGCGAAGTGATTGAGAGCAATGGCGAAAACCTGCTGCGCGGCATGCGCAACATGCGTCAAGATTTGGAAAAAGGCAGCGGCCGCCTCAGTATCAGCATGACGGATGAAAATGCATTCACACTAGGCGAAAACATCGCCACCACCAAAGGTGAGGTAGTCTTTCAAAACAAACTGATGCAACTTATCCAATACCACTCGACCACTGAGCAGGTGCACACAACCCCGCTGCTCATTGTGCCTGCATGGATTAATAAATATTATGTGCTCGATATGCGCCCAGAGAATTCACTGGTAAAGTGGCTAACCGATCAAGGACACACTGTCTTCATCATCTCATGGGCCAATCCTGATGCCTCATTCAAAAACACTCAGTTCGAAAACTACATGAGCGATGGCGTGATTGCCGCACTCGATGCTATCACGGATATCACAGGCGAAACATCAGCCTCGGCCATCGGCTATTGTTTGGGCGGCACGCTCCTCGCCTCCACAGCTGCCTATCTTCAATCCCACGGCAAATCTGAACGCATTGCCTCCGCCACCTATCTCACCACCATGATTGATTTCGAAGATGCCGGCGAACTCGGACTCTTCATCGATGAAGAACAAATCAGTACCCTTGAGGCCGCCATGGAAAAAACGGGCTATCTTGATGGTTCTCACATGGCAGACACCTTCAACATGCTGCGCGCCAATGATCTCATATGGTCTTTCTTCGTGAACAACTACCTGCTCGGGAAAAGCCCCTTCCCCTTCGACTTGCTCTATTGGAACTCGGACGCAACCCGCCTCCCCGCCGCTATGCATAGCTTCTATCTCCGCAATATGTATCTTGAAAACACATTCAAAGATGCGGGCGGCATCACATTATGCGACACCCCAATCGACCTCAGCACCATCACCACCCCAAGCTATATCCTTTCCTGCAAGGAAGACCATATCGCGCCATGGCAATCGACCTATCAATCCACAGGCATCTATAGCGGTGACGTCACCTTCGTGCTCAGCGCATCAGGACATATTGCAGGCGTCGTCAACCCTCCCGCCAAAGGCAAATATGGACATTGGGTCAATGATGCACTCGCACAAAATGCCGATTCATGGTTTGAAGGTTCCGAAGAACGTGACGGTTCATGGTGGACACATTGGAATGCATGGCAAAAACAACATGCTGGCGACTTGACACCCGCCCGCACCATCGCAAAAAGCATCGAACCAGCACCCGGATCATACGTAAAATCACGATGAGATTGCACCTATTGTCATTTTCATCTTGACGTAGGGCGCGAAACTGCGTAAAAGCCTAGCTCAACTCTTGATGTGGGGGATTAGCTCAGTTGGTAGAGCGCTTGATTTGCATTCAAGAGGTCAGCGGTTCGACTCCGCTATCCTCCACCATTTCATCATTATTCAAAGCAATACATACCCATCAGCACATTCGATGGTCCTAACCGCTGCTTAAAATATAATGGTGTGCCTACTATTCGAATCAAATGACACCCCTAAATATTAATGCATTCTTCATAATTCACTGCTATGGTCATACTATGAAACATAACGCATTCTCGCTCTTAGAGCTATCCATCGTCTTAGTCATCATCGGGCTCATCGCAGGCGGAATTGTTGCTGGGTCATCAATGATTCGCGCGGCAGAGCTACGGGCAGCGATCACAGAAAAAGAACAATATAACATCGCAGCAAACACATTTCGTGATAAATATCTCGCTATTCCTGGCGACATGAAGAATGCCACCAGCTTTTGGGGACGCGCCGATACTGGTGCAACATCAGGGCAATGCGCCACACCAACGACTGACACCGCGGCATCGGGTACAGGCACATGTAACGGCACCGGCGATAGCCAAGCGCTCACCTACACAACCACCAATGCGCATGAAGGCTTTCGTTTTTGGGAGCATCTCAGCAATGCAGAGTTAGTGTCGGGCACCTTTACTGGCGTTACCGGCAGCGCGGGTACGCATGCCAGCACACTCAACGAAAATGTCCCAGAGTCCAAAATAACAGGGGCTGCATGGGGAGCGGAATATATGGACTTATCGAGCGGACTGTCGACCGTTTCATATAACATTAATTACGGCAACACCCTTCTCTTCGGCAGAATCCGCGCTAGCGACGGCATCATCACCGAACCCACCCTAAGCCCTGTAGAGGCGTGGACGATGGATAAGAAAACAGATGACGGGAAACCCGGATATGGCAACATGATCGTCATCAATGTGGCAGATTGCACAACCGGGACGGATAACACAAATAGAGACGTAGACTATGATTTAGAATTAGATACTGAGCTATGCGCCTTTAGGTTTTCAAAACAGTTCTAGAAACTCCACCATGAAGAAAACAAACGCATCCTCACTCCTAGAACTCTCAATAGTTCTGGTTATCTTCGGTCTCATCGCAGGGGGCATTGCTGCTGGATCTTTCACTGGAGTCGCTGGAACTGAAGGTGCATTTGATGCAACTATAGGAATCAACACACCTATTTCCAAATTGAGTGGCGCAGGCTTTAGTGTCGACAATATTGCGAATCAATCAACGACGTCAGGCGGTGTATTCTCAGGTAAATATGGTAACTTATTTATTTTAGAGGGCGAGACAACGACAAGCAAAAATGTTTCAGCAATACTCAACCCTAACTGCAGCCACTCAGATGTTGCATAAACATCTGAGTATCAATTGGACAATAGGACACAAAACGCTTGTCATCTATTTATGAACCTAGGGTTTTAACCCAGCATATCAACGCGTATCTGATGTCTGCCGCCAGCAAACTCTGTGGTAAGAAATTGCAGCAAGCACTCTTTTGCCACGTCATCACCAATCAGCCGCGCACCAAGTGCTAAGATATTCGCATCGTTATGCTCTCGCGCTAGCTTGGCAGTCAACCCATTCTGACACAGTGCCGCACGCGCACCACCAACACGGTTTGCAGCAATCGAAATACCGACACCAGAACCACAGACAATCACGGCCAAGTCAGCCTTGCCATTCACAACTTCTTCAGCGGCGGCGCGACCATAATCAGGATAATGTACAGATTCTGTGCTGTTGGTGCCCAAGTCAATAACCTCGGAAACTTCCAGGAGCGATGCGGCATACTCTTTCAACATCTCTTTCATTGCATATCCAGCATGGTCTGAGGCAAAAGCAAGGCGCATAGCGGTCATTATCTAACACTCCGAAATGAAATAGCATGTGAATCCTACTAATGACTTAAAGCAATTGGATAATCCCCTCAAGCACTATATCGTGAAACTATGATAGAATTACTATGGATACTCGTCGCCTTCACAGGCTTGTGCTTCGGCTCACTCATCACTCTGTTGAGTTGGCGGATTCCGCGTAGCATGCCCATTGGCGCGGTGCGTTCGCGGTGCCCGTCATGCGAGACAGCTCTTGGTGCGCGTGACCTCATCCCCTGCTTCTCATGGATATTCTCGCGCGGCACCTGCCGTCATTGCAACACAAAAATACATTGGCGCTATCCCTTAACCGAACTTATCACGAGCACACTCTTCCTCTTTTTGTTCTATCACTATGGAATATCATGGGAGTTTCTCAATTTCGCACTGCTCGGCGTATTACTCATCACCATGAGCGTGATTGACTTCGAACATTATATCATTCCCGACTCGCTACAATGGGCGATGGGGCTGCTCGCCATTGCCTATCACTTAGCATTAATTGGCACATCGCCCGCCACACTTATGGTCAACGCACTGCTCGGCGTATCGATTGGCTTGGGCATTAAATATGGATTTATATGGCTACGCAAAAAAGACGGATTGGGAATGGGTGATGTCAAATTCCTACTCGTAGCTGGGTTATGGATTACACCCATCGGCTTAGTGCTAATGCTCTTTATAT
>CALJMC010000012.1 GCA_937982385.1 uncultured Rickettsiales bacterium
TACAGGTACCTAAATCAAAGAACCGATAAACAAACCTGTCATCATTCCTTTATTAAATATACTCGGATCAGAAGAAACTTTCTTTCCTTCCAGCACATCTTTTTCCATTCTATTTTTGTCATACATAGCACCTACAATTCCGCCGATTACTGGCAATATCATAAACCCATTAAATGCGTCCTCATTGAAAAACGTAGGCTCTTTAGTAGTTTTTAATCTCAATTCTTCAGCCATATGCCGCTCCTCTTCCTTAATATTATTGCATCCATATTATCATTATAGCTTATTAACACTGCTGCAACGTTACAGTTTTATGACAATTACTTGCATATTTAGGGTGCTGCTGCTAACACTCGGGCATCATATCTAACATAGGATAAAATCATGAAAATTGATGGCGTGCAGATTCGTATTGGCAATGTGTTGGAGCATCAAAAGAAGCTCTGGGTGGTGACCAAAACGCAGCATGTAAAACCTGGTAAAGGTGGTGCGTTTAATCAGGTTGAAATGAAGGCCATTAAAGAGGGCACCAAGCTCAATGAGCGTTTTCGCTCAAATGATAAAGTTGAGAAGGTTCGTCTTGACCAAGTTGACTATCAATATCTTTATGCTGAAGGTGCAAAACGTATCTTTATGCACCCAGAAACATTCGAACAAGTGGAACTTGATGCCGAGCTGCTGGGTGAAAAAGTTGCCTATCTACAAGACGGCATGAAGGTAATGGTTGAGTTCTATGAAAATGACCCACTCAGTGTTCAATTACCCGAAAAAGTAACGCTAGAAATAGCCGAGACAGAACCTGTTGTTAAAGGGCAGACTGCCGCACACTCTAACAAGCCCGCTGTTTTAAGCAATGGGCTGCGAGTTATGGTTCCCCCGTTCATTAACCAAGGTGATATGGTTATTGTAAACACTGAAGACAGCACTTATTCTGAGCGCGCAAAATAAAAACAAGAAAGATTCTGAATGTCCATTCAAGCACAATACCCCATTAAAACAGCCCTTATGAACGTTATGACGACCGCTGCGCGCAAAGCTTCGCGCGGGCTTATAAGAGATTTTGGTGAAGTTGGAAATTTACAAGTCACACGCAAAGGTGTCATGAACTTTGTAAGCGAAGCTGACACAAAATGTGAGCAGCAACTGCAATATGAACTTAAAAAAGCGCGTCCAGACTTTGGTTTTCTCATGGAAGAGGGCGGTGAAGTTGTCGGAAAAGACAGCTCATTACGTTGGGTGATTGACCCTCTTGATGGCACCACAAACTTCCTCCACGCCGTTCCTTATTTTGCCATTTCCATTGCTCTAGAAAAAACCCATCTTGACGGTGAAATAGAAATCCTAGCAGGCGTTGTCTATGACCCGATTCACGATGAAATGTTTATTGCAGAGAAGGGCGAAGGCGCCTTCGTTAATGACCAACGCATCCGTGTAACAGAACGTCAAGATGGGCATTATTTTGTGACAGGTACGGCACGTATTCCTAGCGATTACACCGACGAATCATCGCATATGACGCGCTATGCAACCTCACAGCTTGAATGCATCTTGCGCCGCAGTGGCGCTGCCGCTCTCGACCTAGCTTACGTAGCAGCAGGGCGCTATGACGCATGCTGGTTCCCATGCCTTAAAAAGTGGGACATCGCTGCGGGCATGATTATTGTAAAAGAAGCCGGTGGAGAGATTAGCCAACTTGGTGTCGAAGGTGATTTTTATGGAACCGGCGCTATCTTAGCCGCCAGTAAAAATGCTCATAAAAAACTTAAGAATGCCCACATACCTGCAATGTAGTTTGATCTTTTAAACACAGGTTTGTCGCATCATAAAAAAAACTCTCTTCAAAACACAATATGTACTTGCGCTTGGACCCCATATGGGTTGATATAGTGGCTGTGATTATTTGGAGTGATTTTATGCGTAAGCAACTATTTTTGCTTTCTAGTGTGTGTGCAATGGCATTAACCGCCACCGACGATGTTCAAGCTCGTAGAAAACTTGTGCCGAATTTACCCAGTGTTCAAATTCATTATGAAGCGCTAGACACCCTTAAACGTAATGATTACCGTATGCTGCGGCCGGCTCCACAACAAAGCATTGCAACTCCGGCAGCAAGTTACGTCCCACCGAGACAGGTAATACGCAAGCCAATAAAAAATGACATTCCCGCAGCGCCGAACTATCCAGCGCCGCAAAAGAAACAACCTAAACTACAATGGCAGGTTGGGCCTGCCGGCCAGAAACTGCCTGATAGTGCAATGAGAAAAGCGCCACCAAGTGCTGCTGTTCGCAAGCCTATAAATGCTCCAATCCTGACACCTTATACGGCCGAAGTCGCGCCAACTATATCGCAGACTCCAAAAGCTGAAGCCAAACCCAAAAAGATTACAACAGCTTCTCCGCCTAAACCGGCTGTTAAGGCTCCAGCAACTACAGCTAAAATTGACCTTTCTGACATGCCTAAACTGCCACCGATAACACCACAAACTGCACCACCAAAAACTTCTGCGCCTAAGATTAAAGCTCCATTGCCAACACTGCCTCCGCTGAAACCTTTAAAAAAGGAGCTTCCACCGCTTACGTCACCTGCCATAGAAATGACGCCACCCATCATGCCGAAGCTTCCGCCTTTACAGCCAAAAGCAATTATTGTTCCGACATCTCCAACTTCGACACCTCCAAAAGAGATGCCAAAGCTTCCACCTTTAAAGCCGATGCCCAAAACACCTTTATTGCCAAAGAGTGATGACCTGCCTCCTTCAATAAAAATGAGAGTAACGACGCGGCCCGCCATGGACCTTAAATCAATGCCGCCATTGCCACCCCTAGGTACAGCTAATAACAAACCCGACCTTCCTGAGTTACCGGATCTGCCGCCGCTCAAACCGCTAGAGGTTAAAAAAGAACTGCCAAACCTGCCTCCAGTAAAATCAGCCGCTCCTGAGCTACCTCCGCTACCAGATAAGCTTGACTTACCACCGCTGACGCAATTGCCTCCTAAAAAGGATATCACTGCAGGTAAGGTCAACATAAAGCCAAAAGCCTCGGCATTACCGTCGACGAGCTCACCTTCCGGCTTACCTCCACTTCCTCATCTGTCAATTGGTTCTAGCTTGCCTGAATTGCCACCATTGCCCGACATTGAAAGTTTAGAGAGGTCTGCGCAGTCTCAAACTTCAAATCAGGCATTGAACTTAGCACAGAGGCATAACACACAAAATAGCCTTCCGCCGTTGCCAGGTATGCCTCCAAAAACGCAAACATTTGTAAAAAACAAAGAAGAAGAGGTGGCATCCCTCAACACCCGGGATCTTCCTCCACTTCCTGTACAAAATGACAAAAAACTATCGTCTGCTGATAGCATCACGTCTAAAGGAACGCCCAGCGCATCTATTGCATTCTCTCAAATGGAGCGTGCAGTGCCACTCACATCTTATTCTGAGCTAAAAAAGATAGCTGAACGCGTGAAGGCGGATGAAAGCAAAGGCGTTACTATTCTTGCCTATGCCTATGGTTCTGATGATCAATCACAGCTCGCAAAACGCGCAGCATTGGCACGCATGATGGCCATTCGTACCTTCCTCATAGAAGAGGGCGGCTTGGATAATACTCAGATAAATGCGATGACACCAAAGCAAGATGCACATGCAGATGGTAAGGAACGTGTTGATATTTTTATTCGTTAACACTAGCCCAAATTTGCAAATAAATCGCCAATAGCTGCATCGGTGGTATCAGGTTTCTTTTGCTTGTTAGCTTTTGATTTTTTCACTGCAGATGAAACGTCTGGTTGTCGGGGTGTTACTGCATTGTCATTACTTAAAACGGTCGAGTCTGTTTCGTTACCGTCAATAACCTGCTTGATAAAATCCAACTTCTCATCCTGTGACAGGGCGGCTTTATTGAGTAACAATTCAAGTCTTAGTCCGCTCAGCGATATAAGAAACTGCTCAACATCAACAGAGGCCTTACCAGCATTTTTCATTGCTGCGCTGAGAGCATCACTTGCATCTTTGAATTTTTGTCCATAGCTCGTATGGCTCGCAGCATGTGCAGCAAAAGCCATCCATGCACGCTGATGTCTTCGGCTAGGTGTCATCAGCAACTTCCCTGCCACGACCTTAAAGACCGTCGCACTCTCTGACTCTTCCAAAACGCTCTTCCACAACAATTCTTGCTGCATCAACAGATAGTCAAGCGTTTCAAGCATCATTTTTTCTTTGCTCTCAAAATAAAAATTAACGATGCCACGCGACATATTCGCTGCTTTGGAGATATGGGTAATGCTAGTTTCGGATAAACCCATCTTAGCAATACACTCAATATTGGCATTGAGCAGGTGCTGACGTTGCTTATCTTTCGCTAATTTTCTAGGGCTTTTTTCTGAAATTTGTTTGCGACCAGCCATGTGCTTAACTCCATAAATATGTGAACTTACATTGTGGTTATTTACACAGATAATGCAAGTCTATTTTATGAACATATGTTCAAGTTTTTTTAGTCTTCTTCTTTTTAGATTTCTGCGTAAGCATAAACCCAATACGGCGAGCAGGTATCTTCTTCTCAGGCTCTGGCTTTTTCAGCGCCAACAAACACACATTAAGTTGCGACACATGTTGCACTAAACGAATACGATCATTGCGCTCATTCTTACCATCAAAGGTAATGATATCAGGAGACCAGAATCCCATATCTTCAATATGGAATATATGCCCGCTATCTGCAGAAACTAGGCTTGATCCGACTTCTTCATCATCAGCTAAACCTTCCTCAAAATCCGCAATATATTTGGCCATTCTTTTAAACGCCCATTCAGCAGCGCAAATCTTCACTTGCACCTTCGTACCTTTAGCGCTTTTGCTTGCTGTTTGATCGCGCTTTGGTTCGACTGCTTTTTTCTTTTTCTTTGTGACAGTAGAGGGCGCAACTTTATTATCTAACTTAGCCATATTTTGAACAACCGTTTACTAATTAATATTACAAGAAATACTATAAACAAAAGGCAGAATAATACCAGAGAGGAATTGACGAG
>CALJMC010000013.1 GCA_937982385.1 uncultured Rickettsiales bacterium
TCAATGTTACTCATTCACTGTAACAAAAATCAGTTTGTGGTAACAAATAGAGTGATGACATCACCCGCAACATAGGCTACTTATCTTAGCAGATATGTCTTAAAAATTATCATTCTAACCCTCACACATATGGAGAATTTAATGACCAATGCTATCGAAACCAAACTCAATAATATGGGCATCACCTTGCCGGAAAGCATTCCACCAGCGGCGAGTTATGTGCCTTATAGTATAACAGGGAATCTTGTGGTTATCTCTGGTCAGCTGCCAATGCGTGATGGAAAAGCTCAGTATATTGGCAAAGTCGGTCGTGAGTTTTCAGTCGAAGAAGGTCAAGACTGCGCGCGCATATGCGGTGAAAACATTTTGGCACACGTCAAAGCGGCATGCGACGGCGACCTATCCCGCGTCACAAAATGTGTCCGTTTGGGCATTTTCGTAAACACAACGTCTGAAGCCACAGACCAGCCAGTCGTCGCCAATGGCATCTCTGACATGTTTGTCGAAATCTTCGGCAAAGAAGTCGGTGCTCATGCCCGTGCAGCCGTTGGTGTTGGCAGCTTACCCTTTGGCGTTGCTGTTGAAGTAGAAGCGATGTTTGAGATAGCTTAGTTTAATTGTCTTCCGCAATAGGCGGTTGCTCCGCAGGCGCATGGCTGGCGCAAACATTCCGCTCAACAAAAAAGGCTCATGCATAAATAACATGAGCCTTTCTTATTAAGATATGTCAATAGCTGTCGCTTTAGCCAACAATTTCGCAGTCGCTGAAGAAGAACTTCATTTCGATTGCAGCATTTTCAGCGCTATCAGAACCATGTACTGAGTTACGACCAATATCTTCTGCAAACATTTTACGAACAGTACCTTCAGCCGCTTCTGCTGGGTTTGTTGCACCCATAACTTCGCGATGCTTGTCTACTGCGTTTTCACCTTCAAGAACCTGAACAACCACAGGACCTGATACCATGTAATCAACCAATTCATCATAGAATGGGCGTTCTTTATGTACGCCATAAAACTCGCCAGCCTGCAAACGAGACAAACGTGTGCGGCGTTGCGCTACAATGCGCAAACCATTTTCTTCGAAAACAGCGTTGATTTTACCAGTCAAGTTACGCTCAGTCGCGTCTGGTTTAATGATAGAGAATGTACGTTGTATAGCCATGATAATGAATCCTTAAATGTATATTGCTTGAAGCCCCTTCAACAGGGACATTCGAGGGCAATTATACCAAACAAGTGGTTTTGGCAAGTATATAACAGAACTCTGCGCGCATTTCTATTGCACCTATCGCCCCCATCGCGTTTAATATCATCATGATATCTACGCTAATACACAACTTCGATGACAGACTGCTTATCATTATGATTGCCCTCGCAGGCGCACTCATGCTAGGTGGCCCACGCTGGTTGCACGCGTTGCTGATGCTTGATGTGCCTGCTAAGCTCATCAAAAGCATTATGCTCGCTGTTGAATCCAAGATGAACCGCGCCAATCGCGGCACCAAAACCCAACGTTCTCGCGGCAGAAAATTCACATGGCTACTGCTCGCTCTCGCCCTTCTCACCGGCTGTATCATTAGCTTCCTTACGGTTGCTGGTGGAAAATGGATGTTTATTATTGAAGTCGTGTTACTGGCGCTCATGCTGCCTATACGCGCCATTGTCGAGACGTCTTCTGACATCGAAAAATCCATTGACGAGAAGGTCTCATCGCGCACCCTTTCCATCATCAATACCATGACGTCCGCTTCGACTTCCTCTATCGACAATCATGGCATCAGGCGTCTCGCAGTGGAATATATGGCCGAGCATTTTGCAAAAAACGTGGTCGCACCCGTGTTCTGGTATGCGCTCTTTGGGCTTCCCGCAGCCATGATGGCAGTGGCAGCACACACACTGCATACCCTGTTTCCCACCCACTCAAAACGCTATCAAGCCTTCGGAAAATCAGCCGAACATTGGTCAGCATTTTTCCATTTTATTCCTGCACGCATTACCGTTTTTTTCATTGCGTTTGCAAGCTTTCTCGCTCCCAAGGCGCACCCCATCAAGGCCATGAAAACCGCTGTTCGTGATAGCAATCTCTGCGCATCATCAAGCCGCGGACTTCCTGTGGCCGCCATAGCGGGCGCGCTCGATGTATCACTCGGCGGGCCCCGCCGCTATGAAACCGGCACAGTCGATAATGGCTGGATGGGAGGTGGCTCAGCCCGACTCAAAGCAGCACATGTGACTACAGCTCGGATTTTATTAATAGAAACTTCACTCATTATGGTTATTGTGGCAATTGGTGTCTATGGTGGCTTACTGGGAAAACTATGAAATTAAAAAAACGACTCTTTAAAAAGAACGCTGCGGCATCTGAGGTGTTGGAAGATGCTGTGAATCGCCAAACGGCAGATAAAGTATCGCTAGGCGAGTTAATGAACGCACTTCATGAGCGCGGCTTCGGGTTGTTAATGCTCATTGTCGTGCTGCCAAACTGCGTACCCATCCCCATTCCCCCAGGCGGCTCCACACTTTTCTCGATCCCCTTGCTCTTTTTAGCAGTACAAATGCTAGCAGGGATGGAATCACCATGGCTACCGAGGTGGCTAAGTGAACGAAAGATCGAACGTTCAACCTTGGCAAAAGCAGTGTCAAAGGCCTCTCCGAAGCTTAAAAAGATCGAAAAACTGCTAAAACCACGCCTTTCTTTCGCCAAAACAGCCTTTGGAGAGAAGTTAGTCGGGTTTTTCTGGCTTATTTTTGCTATTTCTATCGCTGTGCCCCTCCCAATGACCAATTTCCTCCCCGGAATCGGCATTTTAGTGATGTCTTTAGGGTTACTCAGCAAAGATGGATTCTTTATCATCGGCGGAATTTTTGTAGGGCTTTTCGGAGTCACCCTCACCGTTGGCGTGTTATGGGCAGGAAAAGCTGCTGTTCTAGGCCTGTTTAGCTTAGCTTAACCGTCACACAATCTTAACATAAATCCCATGGGCTCACAAAGCGCTTTGCGGTACAATAAAGCTGTAAAAATTTATGTATACCAAAGGTAAGAGTGTCTTGGACGACAAAAAGCCAAATTCAAATAGCATCGAAGCAACGCCACAGAACTCTGTAGGCGACATTCCTGCGCAAGAGGGAAACGCGAAAGACACAGCCTCTTTCATCCCACCATCACAGCGCTTTACTGCCGATCCACGCCATACCCAAATCACACGCGACCCTTCCTCTACATCGGGATATTTCCGCATGTTGCTGGCAGCACTCCCCGCACGTTATGCCTTTCGTGGTAATCTCGACTCCTTCCGCACGATTGATGCCTTTGGCCCGCTGAAAACCAAAATGGACTCCAGCTTTGCCGTCATCGAAGATGCTGTGAAGGACCCTAAAAATACCGAAAAACAAAAAGCTGCCACCACTGCGCTCGAAAAATATGGCATGGTGTCATCCGCCGAGCAGCATCTCAAAGACGGTGTAGCAGATTTTAAAGAGGGAGCAGATAAGCGCCCTTATCGCGAATTCACAAAAGCAACCCAAGCCAAAATCAAAAACCACCTCATTGATGGCACCTACGACACCGCACTTGGTGTGGGCAGTTTGGCAGTTACCGCTTCCTACGAAAAACGCGTCTATGACGATATTAAAGATATTTTTTCAGAAGCCGTTGCCTATGAAACAGAAAAAAACCCTGATGCCATTGGCTATGGAGACCTACGCCACAGCAACAACAATATCGTCACCTCAACATTAGATAACTTTATCGGCAAAACACAACTGCGCCTAGGCACCGACCTTGGTTTCTTTGGACGCGCGATAACCAAACCCCTTGGTGCATTACATCCCAAACTGCGCGCACTAAACGCGATGCGCTTTGGT
>CALJMC010000014.1 GCA_937982385.1 uncultured Rickettsiales bacterium
ATTCAACACCGTGCGCTGTTATATTAACACGCTCTGATATCCTGCCATTTGCGAGTGAAGCCTGCGCTTCTTGCATGAGCGATATTGCCGCATCCGCCAGATAATCATGGCGTTCTCCAGAATCAAGCTCACCAACCCTGATGACTATTTTAGTATAATCTTTTATAGGCTCACCTTCCAAGCCCATATCCGATGAATCCGGCTGAAAATTACGATCACAAAATGCGATTGCACAAGACACTTTTTCCACTCGCACAGAAGGAAATATTTTGTCTGACCAATCTAAATCGCGTGAGACAAAACTAAAATAGGTATCAATTACATGTGAAATTTTGGCACGCACTTGATTTTTTGAAGCAATAGTCTGCGGTGCATGCACATCTTTGTCACCAAATAACATATTATTTCTCTTCTTACTTTTGGTTTAGCTTCGTCTACCTTCAGGACCTTTTTCCCGTGCTGGCGGGCCCGACACTTTCATCACCCCCTCTTGCGTTGAAGGTGCAACTGACGACGGCGCCAAATGTTGTGCAACATATCCTTTAGTAATCTCATGATTAGATACAAATCTACTAAAAGAATCTATAAGACGTTCACCTTCTACTTCTTGAATATGCCCCACATCAGGCTCACTGCTATCTTTAGCACCTTCTATTTCGCGAGTTTCGCCTGCATTCCACCCACTGACATAATGGGATGGCTCATCCTTTTTCACTTCAATGGCAATATCACAATCATCCGCCACGCGATAAAAGACTTGATAATAGTCACTCGGTCTTGGGTTGCTTGTGATAACACCATCAAAGTTTGAAAATAAATGCTGTTCTGTATCTTCATCTTTTACGTTTCCTTTAGGAAAAACCGACTGAACAGGCAGCTCATGACCATTAACATTCAATTTTGGAAAACTCTCTGGTGATAACTTTACTCCATTTTCCTGCGCATCAGTCATTAATTTCGATAATGACGTATGGTCGATATCATGTGCTTTAGGAGCTACTATCGCATTAGCAGCCTCTACAAACGCCTCAATATTTTCAGGACGAATATATACTGTATATCGTCCTTCGCCCCAGGACACTGCGCTACGCTGATCAGTATCATTTAGCTTAAGGTTTATCTTATCAATCAATCCAGCTATTGTGCTCGAAAGCCTTTTATCTTCATCAGTTTGTAGCCCATCGCTATATTCAAATGCCATACGTACGCGAGCATTGCGAGCATGTATGTGAGGCCCTGGTTTCTCATTCGAAAGAGATATGGTGGCGGATTCGCCTAGATCACCATTAATAATACCATCAAGGAAGAGTTGTATAGCAGTGCGCGTAGGCTCTAGGCGTTCTATATTATTATCTGACATATTAATGTCCTTCTTGTTTATATAAAAAGAACTATAAAGGAATACGTAGATATTGTGTATGACAGTTTGATGACAACTAATCTTGGTGAAGCGCCTTCAACTCATAGAGCGCCTGCAATGCTTCACGGGGCGTGAGGGAGTCTGGATCGATGGTGCCTAGCTTGTCTTCTAGCGGGCTAGTTTCTGGCTCTTGAACCACCTGCTCCTCATCTTCATTGTAAGAAAAGAGCGGCAGCACGTTTGCGGTCAGTGAGTGTGCAGGATTATTTTTCTCTTCTTCCAAGGTCTTCAAAATCAGTTCTGCACGTTTGAGCACAGGGGTTGGCAGCCCAGCAAGACGCGCCACGTGAATCCCATATGATCTATCAGCCGTTCCCGCTTTCACCTCATGGAGGAAGGCAACTTTGCCCTTCCATTCTTTGACTCGCATGGTGTGACATGCCAAATGTGGCAGTGTCTCCGCCAGATGCGTCAGCTCATGATAATGCGTCGCGAACAACCCACGACACGCAATGCTATTATGCAAATGTTCCACCACCGCCCATGCGATGGACAGCCCATCAAAGGTAGCAGTCCCTCGCCCGATTTCATCCAAAATCACCAATGAACGCGAGGTTGATTGCGCGAGAATTGTTGCGGTTTCAACCATCTCCACCATAAAGGTAGAACGTCCACGTGCCAAATCATCCGCCGCCCCAACGCGAGAAAAAAGCCTATCGACAGTGCCTATATGTGCGGCATCAGCGGGTACAAAACTCCCCATCTGCGCTAAAATCGCAATCAATGCATTTTGACGAAGAAAAGTCGATTTACCTGCCATGTTTGGACCTGTCAGCAACCACAGACGTTGGGATGATTTTAGATCACAGCCATTACTAATGAAACGCTCAGAGCCTTGGCGTGCCATCACCGCTTCCACCACAGGATGCCGCCCACCCTCAATCGCAAAAATCTCAGAATCATCAACCGTTGGCTTGGTATATCTTTTTTGCTCAGCAAGTGTGGCCAAGGACTGATAGCAGTCTCCCTCCGCCAATATACGCGCCGTTGCAACAATGCCCTCAGCAGATTCCGCAATCATCCGCAATAGCTTGTCATAAATCTCGAGCTCTAGACGCAGCACCTTATCTTTTGCATCAATAATTTTCTCTGCCATTTCCGCAAGCTCGGTCGTGGTATAGCGCAATGCACCCTTCATCGTTTGACGATGAATAAAGCTTTCAGGCACCTTCTTTTCATGCAGATTCGTCACCTCAATAAAGTGACCCAACACGTTATTATGTTTAATTTTAAGCGATGTAATGTTGGTATCTTTAATCAGTGACGCTTGTAGCTCCATCATAGTGCGGTGCGAATCTTGTGAGAGTCGTTTAAACTCGTCCAGCGCGGCATGATAACCGCTAGCGACAAACCCACCATCACGCGCTAGCATTGGCACGTCATCTGTCAGTGCTTCTTTGAGTTCGGCAATCAACGCATTAAAATCATCCAAACCATTCACAACCTGTTCAAGTGCAGGTGCAATGCCCGCATCCGTCCCCAGACCTAAAAATGCTGCGCGTACATTGCGTGCGGATTCTAGTCCTCGGCAAATAGCTTGCATATCACGTGGCCCACCTCGCCCAATACATAGGCGCGATAAACTCCGCTCCATATCAGGGCATTGTGAAAGCGTATCACGCATGCCATCTTTGAAATCCCGATGATTCACCATCCAGTCAACTGCACTCAGCCGCGCATTAATCAATGCAGAATCCGTAAGAGGGTTACACAGCCATGAGGCCAATTTACGCCCGCCTGCAGCCGTCGACGTGCGGTCAATCGTGTGCAGCAAGCTGCCACGTTTTTCACCGGAGAGCGTCACCGTCAGTTCTAAATTACGGCGTGTCGCCGCATCCATTACCATCGCATGCGTTGCCGCCTGACGCACTGGTGGATCAAGACGTGGCGGTGCGTCTTTTTGGGTAAGAATGATATAATCAACAAGTGCCGCTGATGCTGCCAAATCTGCGGCGGTCAAACTGCCCCATGCATCCAGCACTGCCAACTCATAATATTCCTTCAGCCGTGCCTCAGCGCGTTTTTTATGAATGGATGACGAAGGCACGAACGTCAAAATATCAATGTAATCGGCCAATACATCTTTTAACTTCGTCTCATAATGACGCTGATCAACAAGCAATTCGCGCGGAGCAAGACGAGCAATGTCAGATGACAAACTCGCGGCATCACTTTCCAACACGCCAAATTCTCCTGTGGAAATATCGACCCATGCGACAGATGCCGTGCCATCGAGTTCTGCAAAACATGCGAGATAGTTCGATTGTGTCGGTGCAAGCAGAGCAGCTTCCGTCAACGTTCCTGGTGTAACAATCCGCACCACATCACGCCGCACGACTGATTTGCTGCCGCGCTTTTTTGCTTCCGCAGGATCCTCCAGCTGTTCACATACCGCGACCTTTTGTCCTTTGAGAATCAATCGCTCCAAATAGGCATCAGACGAATGCACCGGCACACCACACATCGGAATATCATCGCCCGAGACCTTGCCACGTTTGGTCAGCGCGATATCAAGCAAATCCGCCGCTAGAATCGCATCATCAAAGAACAATTCATAAAAATCGCCCATGCGATAGAACAACATATAATCGGGATGTGCTGCTTTCAGCCCAAAAAACTGTCGCATACCTGGGGATACAGACTCGTCTGCCTCCAAGCGTTTCCACTCTTCAATCTGGGACTCTTGTGATATCTGTTTCACAGCATACGACATTGCGTGCCTGCCTTATTATTTACTTATATGATTTGTTATGCCAATATTGACATCAACCTGCAACCAGTAATCCAAAGTGAGTCTATGTTTAAATTTATCATCTATGCGACCATTACCATCATGATTCTTGCAAGTTTTGGCTTAATACGTGGCTTACCTGAGGATAATCAGCTGTCCTACATGATGCAAAAAGCAGCCAATTGGGTGCAAAGCACCGAAGAAGATGTCTCGCGTGAAGCCGGTGACCTCAAACGTGACGCTGGGTTTTAACGGTTATCAACAAGGAGAGCACGTCCGAGCAGGCCCAGAGCACCGCATCGAAAACACGCCATCAAACCAAACACTAAAACTGAAAATAGAGGAACGGTGAAAAGCTTTGTGCGACCATCTTCATCACAGCGATTATCATCAACAGCGCAATCACAACCTGACGTTTTACCGAAATGCCTGCTGCCCATGATGGCTGCATCACTTCACGATGATTTTCGCCAAAGATGCGCGGCACAGCAAACACCATCACATAAGCAACAATCAATGTTGTGATATGAAGTGGTGTGATTTGCCATAAAGTTGCGTTGGTCAAACCAAAGCCATTACTGCCAAACATCCCACTATAAAGCTCAAATGCTGATGTCACAGATTCTGCACGGAACAACACCCACCCTATCATCACGAAGAAGAAGGTTAGCGGCAGCGCAATGAGCTTCGGATAGGGCGAGCCAGACTTGCCACCCACCGCACGTTCAATCGCCAAGATGCCACCATGCCACACGCCCCAGAGAATGAATGTCCAGTTCGCGCCATGCCATAATCCACCCAGCACCATAGTGAGCAGCAGATTAATATAGGTACGGCGTATGCCTTTGCGGTTTCCGCCAAGAGGAATATAGAGATAGTCTTTGAGCCATGATGACAGGCTGATATGCCAACGTCCCCAGAACTCGGTGATAGATTGGCTAATATAGGGATGGTTAAAGTTCTCAGGGAACCGGAAACCCATCATCAGCCCCAGGCCAATCGCCATGCATGAATAGCCTGAGAAGTCGAAGAAGAGTTGCGCACTATACGCCAAAATTCCGAGCCATGATTCTGCCATAGTCGGCGCATCCAACGCGAACATCATATCTGCCAAGGGTGCCAACGTATCAGCAATTAACACCTTTTTGCAGAAACCACTGAAGAAGCGAATCGCCCCTTCATTGAATTTTTCCATCGTATGGGTGCGCTCATAAAACTGATGTGCAATATCTTTATAACGCAGTACAGGGCCGGCAATAAGCTGCGGGAAGAGCGCAATGAATGCTGCAAAATCGAGGAATGAATCGGACACTTCCGCATCGCCGCGATAAACATCAATCAAATAGCTGACGGCTTGGAAGATATAAAACGAAATGCCAATTGGTAGAATCACCGCTTCCCAACCCGTCGCAGCGGGAGCAAAACCCATTCCCTCAAGCGCCATGTTAAACGATGCCACACCGAAATTCGCATATTTGAAATAGCCCAATGTCGCAAGATTACCGACGACACCAATAGTCAGCCATTTCTTCTTCAGTTCGGCGGTGTCGGCATTCAGCATCCTGAGCGATGTCCAATAGCTCCAATAGGTCGCACCAAAGAACAGCACCACAAAGTCAATACGCCACCAGGCATAGAACGCATAGCTTCCCAGCAGGATAATTAATGATTTTGCACGCCATGGCACCAAATAGTAAAGTGCAAAGAACAACGGCAGAAACAGCATCAAAAAAGCAGGAGACGAGAATACCATTACTTCTCTCCCACTTCGGCTTGCTTGAGCAACGTTTTTATATCATTCATATCGTAATTACTATCGCTTGGCATAAAGCGTTCTGGAATTTCCCAGATGACAAGCTTCGGGGGATTATTGCGCAAATCAGCTTCCTTCAACCATTCAATCATTGGCTTGATAGGGCCTTTGCCTTCGTCTGAAACATTGAGCACATCCACACCAAATGCCTGACGCAACGCACCATCAAAGTTCCAATCTTTTTCATAAGAATAAGACGTACCTGCCAACACTATCTGAATCTGTTCATCGCCAAAAAGGCTCATCGCAGCGTCATCATCGCCCGATACATCACTCTGAGCCACTTCTGACGTTTTATGCACAATAAGTGGCTCACTACGAGGTCCAATAACAGGCTTCAACACTCCCGTTGGAATAAATTCATTCAAATCACCACTATAACGCTGTTCATTCTCCGCCAAAGTCATATAAGTTTTGTCCGACACAATGAGTTCTGGGCGATGCGTACGAATAATATCTGCCAAATGGTGTGCCACCAAGGAGGCGCCATCAGGTGACCAATGTGTGTCCGTTTTCATGAAAATCTGTGTACCTTCTTTTTTGTCACCTAGATAGGTGTAAAGATTGGGTGATAACGCCACGCGGTCACGAACGGCAGGATGAAAACGGTCATACAGCTCAGCACGTGCAATAGGAACAGGTGCCTTCAAATGCTCTGAATATAGGCGTGCTTTCGCAGGTAAAAATGCGACCATTAATTCGATATTGTGCAAGCGCAAATAGGTTTGGACAATATCGATAATCTCTAATTTCTCAGCTTCGCGCTGCTGTGCATCGGCATTCTCAATGAACTCTTCATTCGTAAAGAGCCAACCATCACGGCCAACCACCACACCTTGGTTACCCGTATCGAACAAGCCATAACGCACACCACCCCAGCCATCTATCGCGATATCACGTGCTGCCACGTTTTTTTCAAACCATGTCTCAAACTGCGTAATCCACGCACCTTCATACCATGCATGTGTCTCAGATGGCGCAGCCGCAAAGCTATTATATTTTTGAATCAATGTCGCCGCTGACAACAGCGTAAACAACGTCAACAGACTCAGCATCACAATGGCTGAAATACGGTTTTTTGTACGAACGAACATTATTACTTTACCTTAACATTCAACGTTTTCAACTCAGACTGCGCGAGCGAGAACTCCAGCGGACCGGCTGCATATTTCAACAGATCTATCGCTTTTTTGCGATTCTTCGGATAGCCGTTCTTGCCCTGCATATACATGTCCGCAATCACAAAAATTGCCTCTGGCTGGTCTGCTTTCGCCGCTTTATCAACCCATGTCAGATATTTTTTATAATCTTTACTATCACCATATTGATAGTGATTAGCAATATTCATCATCGCATCACCATTACCCTGAGATGATGCCTCTTTCAACAAGGACAAACCTTTGCGTGTATCGCGTACACCTGCCAAACCTGACAAATAATACATACCCGCCAAACGCGTTCCTTCAACCGAACCCAACTGATGCGCAGTCAAAAACTTTAGCAACGCCTTCGCACCATTCATTTTTACATGATGCCCCGACATATACATTTTACCGAGCTCTAAACTGGCATCAGCGACTTGCTCACTTTCTGCTTCTTCCAACAGCGTGATAGCGTCTTCCGGTTTATAATTTTCATAAGCCTGCCAACGGATGATACGCGCCACTTCCAACTTCGCACCGGGATGTCCTTGTGCCGCCGCACGCAAAAACCATTTAAGCGCTTGCTCCTTGTCTTTTGGTAATCCTTTTCCCGACTTATAGGCACGCCCCAAACTCAAAAGCAACTTGGCATTATCTTCGCCCGCTTTGCGCAGCACTTCTTGCATCATGCGGCCTGCTTTTACCTTATCAACAGCAACACCTTGTCCTTCATAATACATTTGTGCCAACGTCAATTGTGCAATGGTTGAGCCACGCAATGATGCACGTTGATACCATGCAAAGGCTTGGGTCATATCAGCCTCGCCCGTCGCGCCTGTTTGAT
This sequence comes from uncultured Rickettsiales bacterium, assembly GCA_937982385.1. Lineage (GTDB taxonomy): Bacteria > Pseudomonadota > Alphaproteobacteria > Rickettsiales > UBA998 > CALJMC01. Next base: position 7,951 of record CALJMC010000014.1, read on the forward strand.
ACACACTTGCCAATGCTTCCATCGCACTGACATGCCCGGATCGAGCTTGTGCTTGCAGCAATCTCATCGCTTGGGTAGGACGATGGAACAACCCGCCCTTCTCCAACATAACACGCGCCAGACTTACTTGTTGATTCGCAGAAGCACGATTCGCAGATTTAGACGCCTTCGCTATAAAATATTTAGCTTTCTCAATGTCATAAAACTTACGTGTACTG
>CALJMC010000015.1 GCA_937982385.1 uncultured Rickettsiales bacterium
TGCCCTTGTAGTCGTCCGCCCACTGGTGACACGTATCGTTGACTGGGTTACGGAGGACTAATTAGCCTCTTCCACCTCATCACACGGATGTGGGGTATCGTAGGTTTCGTGGGCGGCAGCTAGGGATGCTAGCTCTGCTACTAGCTTTTGGGCTTTGATGTGGGTGGGGGCAGCGTCGGCGAATGATTCTACCATTTCATCTTTCATTGGGGCGAAATGCATGCCTTGAGCATTGAGGTTTTTATAGGCATCGCGCCCTTCATGCACACGCCATGCGCCGCCGACAGATTTTCCATCTACCATATAGACCACAGGTTCGGCAATGCCCTCGCCCTTGGTGTCGATGGTTGGTATGCCCTCTTGAATGATGACCTCGCTGTTGGCGGAACCTTCTTTAATCACATTCATTTTGTTGCGAGCTTTTTTGTTCATCTCGAACACTTCTTCGCCAGATTTCACCGTCATAATGCCCATGCCATAGGTGCCGCTATCGGCCTTGATGAAAACATAGGGGTCTTCCTTGATGCCATATTCAGCATATTTCTCTTGGAGTTTGTGAATCACTTTTTCTACACCAATCGCAACGCACTCAATCCCCTTTCGTTCCTTGAAATTGATTTTTCCACATTGATGCGAGATGGTGCGCAACCGCCACCCATCAATGTCAAATGCCTCGGCGAATGCACGCACTTGCTCATCATAGGCTGAGAAATACACGCTCTTTTTGCGGCGATACCAGCCCAAACCTGTGGGTGGAACAATTGGTTGATCAAGCGTACATAATATCTCTGGTGCACCTGCGGTGAGGTCATTATTCACCACAATCAAATCGGGGGTAAAACCATCTTTGGTTGCTACCTTCGTGCCTTTGCGCTCGATGGGCGTAGAGGCCAATGCAATGCCTGAGTCAGTTTCAAGCATCACCGCTTCCTCGTCCATACGACCAATCTGAACCTCGGCACCAGTATTTTCAAGTAAGATTTTCAACACAGATAAGTTATGGATATAACCTTGGTTACGCGTATGATGTTCGGGCAGAATCAATAGCTTTTTCGCATTTGGGTAGTCACGCGTAAGTCGCCCAGCAAAACGTGCCGATGCAAGCTCTTTCGCACGATCAGATAAATTATTAAACCCTGCAGGGAATAAGTTTGTGTCCACAGGTGCAAGCTTCAATCCGCTATAGCGCAAATCAGTTGAGCTATAAAATGGGGCCGGCGCGCCATTATAGCGTTCTGCGAACCATGCATCTATGTCGTGTGCGCGGGTCGCACAGAGTGCTTCTATGTCTGTGAGTATATCTTGCATCAATTCCAATCTCCTACCGTCATCTGAACCGCTGTGAGCGCCGCAAGCGCCGCTGTGTCGGCACGCAACACACGCGGCCCTAACGTTATGCCATGGCTATAAGGCAGCGCTCTCAGCATTTTCAATTCATCCTCTGAAAAACCACCCTCAGGCCCGATCAAGACGCCAAGCGCCGTGCGTGGTTTTATTCTTCCTAATACGTTATTCGCAGAATCGGCCGACATAGTTTCATCACCAAATAATAAAGGTCGGTTTTTATCCCACCGGCTGATGAGTTCATCGAGCGTTTGATATTCCGCAACTTTAGGGATATCGATTCGCTCCGACTGTTCAGACGCCTCCACCGCATTGGCATAGAGCCGCTCCTCATTCACCCGCGACACAATGGTGCGTTTGGTGCGCACAGGCAGCAAAGCCGACACGCCAAGTTCGGTGGCTTTCTGCACAAGAAAATCAATGCGACCATGTTTAATCGGCGCAAAGGCAAGCCAGATATCGGGCACATAGGATTGTATGCGAGTTTGCTCTTTAGGGTGAACAACTGCTTTCTTTTTGGAAACCAACTCTATCTTAGCGCGCCATTCGCCATCCTCACCATTGAAAATCGCCAACGCATCCCCATCCTTCATCCGCATCACGGAAGTGAGATAATGTGATTGATCTTTACTAAGCGACACCTCTCCTCCAATAGTGAGGGGAGCATCTACAAACAAACGTGGTGTGGAGTGTGTTGACATGAGGGCTAAGCTAAGGCACACCTTAAGCTCTGTAAAGAGTAATCTTAGTATTAGGTGGCTATGCTAGCGCAATTAACACACTATACACGTCTCATGCGACTGGAAAAACCAATTGGTATTTTTCTGCTGATGTGGCCGTGCTTTTGGGGGGTGATGCTTGCTCAGCCGCCGCGTGATGAAATTGTGGGGCTGCTGACGCTTTTCGCTATAGGCTCTGTTATTATGCGCTCAGCGGGTTGCATCATCAATGATATGGTTGACCGCAAGATGGACGCAATGGTTGAGCGCACCAAGAACCGTCCGCTCGCTTCTGGCGCTGTCTCTGTGCGTGAAGCGAGTATTCTGCTTGCATTATTACTTGGTGCAGGATTAGCGATCGCGGCATCGCTCGGCACCGCCATTATCCTCTGGTCACTCGCATGGATGCCGCTCGTCATTGCTTACCCCTTTATGAAACGCATCACATGGTGGCCGCAAGCTTTCCTCGGCATCACCTTTAATGCAGGCATTTTATTTGGTGGTGTAGCAGTGGATGGCATTCCGAGCATGGCTGCATGGGGTCTCTATGCAGGTGCGATATTCTGGACAATTGGCTATGACAGTATCTATGGTTTTCAGGACATTGAGGACGATCAAAAGATTGGCATCAAATCCACTTCGCAGCGTTTCGCGGCACATCCCATACGCTGGATTGCAGGATGTTATCTCTTATTTACTGTCAGCCTGATAGCTGCAGGCATGGTGAGTGAAGCAGAAACTGCTTATTTTATCATAATTGCTTTTGCTGCTCTTCATCTGCTATGGCAAATCAACCTGTTTAACCCGAACAATACAACCCTCTGTTTACGCCTATTTAAGAGCAACCTCATAGCAGGAGCCCTTATATCCTCTGCATTTGCATTAAATTTTATCTAAATTGGATATTTTTTACTTTTGCCTCAACTCTTTATCAAATAATTAACCTTTCTAGGCAATACTGAAAGAAGGAATAATAACGATAAAAGTACAAAAATTTATGGATACCCAACAGCATTTTCTCACTGCAGCTACTAAAAAATCAGGCAGTATCATCCTTCCGGGCAGCGTGAGCAGCGCATCTTCCAATTCTGTAAAAACAGCTATCGACTATTACCCCAATTCCTTTATTGGGCATCTCGGAGACATATTAAGTGAATGCCGCACGACGCACTCTGAAGGTGCGATGCTGATGGTAGAAATCGACAATTTTGCGATGGTTATTAGTGGCTATGGTCACAACATTGCTGAAGAAGTGATGGCAAGCTTGCAAGACAACATCACCCATGTATTGTCTGAAAAAGACAGAGTTGTACGCATTCAGCGCGACCAATTTGCAGTCATTTTATCTGATACGAGTGAAGAAGAAGGCCAGTATGTTGCAAATCGCATTCGCTCTATCGTCCGTCATTTCGGCTATCAATCATGCTATGGTTCACTCCATCTCAACACCTCTATTGCCTATGTTCCCGTCACAGAGTCGTCTGGAAGCGTTGAAAAATTACTCGATAAAGGCTTTCTCGGGCTCGATGCACGTCACACTGTTCATGTCGAAGATATGGGGCATGATGATGAGAAAGAATCAGCCTTCTGCCGTCAGGAAATGGGACTCGCAAACTATCTTAACCGCGCGATTAAAGATAATCGTTTACGCCTCGCCTTCCAGCCTATTATCGAAAGCACAACGGGCAGCATCGCACATTATGAAGCATTGCTCCGTATCGTTGGTGAAGATGGCACCTTAAGTTCTGTTGGCGCTATGATTCCGATTGCCGAGCGTATGGGACTCATCAGCGTTATTGACGAACTCGTGCTCGAAATGGCAGTGGAAGAAGTGAAACGCTCCAAAAATATTAATCTTGCCTTCAACGTCTCAAACATGACAACAGGCAATGCTGTCTGGCTCAATCGCTTCCGTGAATTACTCGATGATTCTCCTGAAGCAGCATCGCGCCTTACTGTCGAAATCACAGAGACAGCTATCCACAGCGACCTTAACAAAACTGCAAGCTTTGTCGCATCTATCCAAGCTGTTGGCGCACAAGTGGCGCTTGATGACTTTGGCTCTGGCTACACCTCCTTCCGCCAGCTTAAGACGCTTTCTCTTGATATTGTAAAAATTGATGGCGCGTTCATTCGCGACTTGGCCGATAATCATGATAATCGTTTCTTCGTGAAAACCCTCCTCGACTTCACCAAAGGCTTCGGACTCAAAACTGTTGCCGAATTTGTTGAGAATGGCGAGATTGCTAAAATCCTTATGGAGTTGGGCGTCACCTATATGCAAGGCTATTACTTCGGACGCCCCGAAACGCACCGCCGCTGGCTCCAAAACTAGGAACTATTATGATTGCCCCTGCGACAGGCTAACGCGCTGCGCAATAGACGGGACGCTCAGGACTGTTCTATAAACTTCAGCGAAAAGGCATGTTTTCACTATTTCCCCTATTGACTCCTATAATATTTTGATGCATAAACGGCTTTCACATAGCATTTTGTCTTTTTAAGACAACATAAAAATGCAATTGTGCCGGCTTAGCTCAGTTGGTAGAGCAGTTGATTTGTAATCATCAGGTCGCCAGTTCGAATCCGGCAGCCGGCACCATTTTCTTCTATTATTGTTACACTAAAGCATATCTCACCTACTGAATGGATATGCAGGTGCCACGACCGAACAAATTCATTTTATTTTTTACAGCAGTAAAGATATGATCTCACGGTTAGTCATAACAATGAATTGAAGAATTATGCTTACCACTGCCGCTGCAATCATATTAGGTCTTGCTGCCCTGCTCACAGGGTTGCGGCATGGGTTTTATGCACTTCACGTCGCTATTGTATTGGGCGCAGCCTATTATATTCAAACCTATGTGATGGTGCCGGAGCCATTCACTTTTTATGCATTATGGGGCACAGCATTGCTGCATATTATCAGCATCAACTTCATCACCTTTTTCGCTTACGGCTATGACAAGAAAGCCGCGCGCAAAGGCGCATGGCGTATCCCAGAGAAAACCTTACAAGGCTTTGCATTTGTAGGGGGCACGCTTGGTGCAATTATTGGGCAGAAATTCTTCCGTCATAAAACGAAGAAAAGTAGTTTTCAGCTCTTATTCTGGATGATTTTCTTTATGCAAATTATGGCGGTTAGTTTTTTTGCTATCACCACGCCTATGCCAACATTTTTTGGACATTTAAAAGGCGCACAACCTACGCTGCACGCCCTCTTATAAAGCAGAGCAAGAATTATGCTGCAGATGCGGCAACTGTCTCGTCAACAACTTCAGCTTCAGCAGCCCAGCGTTTGCAAGACTCAACGCCATTCGTCGCATTATCTTCAGACGCATAACCTTGTGAAGAACAAATTACTTCACCGTTACCCGCTTTGAGGTTCCAGTAGAATTTGCCTGTTTTTCCTTCAAACTGCGTAAAACGAGTGCCAACAGCCGCTTCGCGGATTGTCGCCTCGATACCATTCTTTGCAGATTGCTTCGCTTTATATCCTTCAGAACGCCCAACGATTTCACCGTTAGATGCTTTTAGGTTCCAATAGAATTGACCATCTTTACCTTGAAAAATTGTGAACTTACCAGCCATGTTTATCTCCTAGTTGAGTTATTATCAGCCGTGGAAAACGCCAGCTTTTAGAGTCGTTTAGGGACTCACAACAGTGAGTTTTTCCGCCCCATACCTAAAAACTTAATCATTGAACCAAGACGCGTCAAGGAAAACCCAGCATAATTATGTTACATAAATGCAACAGCGACTGTTTTTAAATGGTTTTTTTACTAACTTCCAGCAATTGTCATGCCGTCCACACGTAGCGTAGGACAGTTTGTGCTGTATTTGAAAGTCAAATCATTGGCTGGAGTGGCATGCTTAAACATATCGAGCAGCTTGCCTGCGATGGTCACTTCAGACACAGGATAAGCGATCTCTCCATTCTCAATCCAAAAACCAGACGCACCTTGAGAATAATCACCTGTGGTGGTGTTAACGCCCATGCCAAATGCCTCATTAACATAAAAGCCTGTGCCAACTTCTTTAATAAGCTGCGCGGGCGTAAGTGCTCCTGTTTCCATATAGAGGTTCGACGGTGCAGGAGATGGCGGCGATGCAAAACCGCGCGATGCATGACCCGTTGTTTCCATATGCAACAAAGAGGCAGTGCGGATATCGAGCAACCAGCTTTTCAGCTCGCCCTTCTCCACCAAATTCATTGGACGTGAGGCTATTCCCTCACCATCGAACGGGCGCGAAGCCATGCCACGCATCATCAATGGATCATCCACTATCACGACATCATCACCGAACAGCTGCTCACCCATCTTATCTTTCAAAAAGCTAGTACCACGCGCAATAGAGCTACCAGAAATGGCGGAGGCAAATGTACCCACCAAGCTTTTGGACACGCGCGGGTCAAACACCACGGGTACCATACAACTATCTACTTTTTTCGGATTCATGCGCTTCAACGTGTTTTCAGCGGCCTGGCGTCCAATTTTAGCCGGGTTATCCAAATCAGCGAAGTGACGCGCTAGGCTATATTCATAATCGGTTTGCATATGCTCACCCTCACCCGCCAGCATCGACGCCGACACCGAATAGCTACTCGCACGATGCATGCCACTGAAGCCCTCAGACGTCGCAAGCACCAAACGATAGGCACTGGCAGAGGCTTCCGCCCCCTCAGAGTTGGTAATGCCTTTAATAGCACGTGCCGCATCTTCCGCCTCAAGCGCCATATCATAGAGCGCAATGGCTTCAGGGAACGTATCATCATAAAGATCGAGATCTTCCCACTTCGTGGCGAGCTGGTCCTGCGTTGCTTGTTTTACATGCGGGTCGCTCGTGGCGACTTTCGCCATGGCTACGGCACGTTCGGCGAGCATTTCGGCATCGCCCATCGAGATATCTGTGGTGGAGACAATCGCCTGACGATCCCCCGCCCACACACGCAAACCCATGTCGGTTTGTTCAGAGCGTTCCAATTCTTCTTGATTTCCCAAACGGCATGCCACGGACAAATCCACCGATTCCATCACCATCACATCGGCAGCATCTGCTCCCGCCTTTTTCGCAGCTGCTAAGAGTTTTGTTGCGACGTCTTCACCATGCCATGCATTCATTCTGTCGCGCTTTCTTTAGGTTCAGTAGATATTGTTGGGTCAGACTCTTCGGATTTTTCAGCTTTTTCTATCGCCTCAGCAGGTTCTGCAACCTCTTCAACCTTGGACTCAACCACCGGCTCGAGCGCTTCAACATAGGCGCCCAACTCACGCATAAATACTCGCGCACCTGTTTCTTGCCCAATAATATGGCGGATTACGACACGCCAAAACGGGCTTTCAATAATGCCCTCTTCCGTTAGTTCAACCAGCATTTTATTATCTTGTCCTTTGACCAAGCGAAAACGCCATGTCCCTGACAACGGATAATTGCCATCGATGACTTCTAAAACATACAGCAACTCAGGATCGCTATCAACAACATGCACATCCATATGGCTGCCATAGATGAAGTTCAGGCGCCATAAGGCTTGTCCCTCAAGATCATGCAAGCGTTCCGTGCTCACCACATTGGAGGACCAACTCGGCAATTTCGTATAATCGGTGATGGCTTTCCACACTTTCGCTTGCGGCGCAGTATAGACTGCATCCACTGTGAAAGCGTGCTTTTGCGGCAAGTTCATTCCGAAGCCAAAAAAGCCCGAGAATGTGACGGCCAGCACTACAACAATAAACCAAAATAACTTACGCACAGATATCCTCTTTACTTTTTTCTTCGTCATTGCCATTTTTCTTCGTCATTCCGACGAAAGTCGGAATCCACCTTAAACAGATTCCGTGTCATTTCCGAGCTAGCGCTCGGGCACACAATGACAGACATGTAGACTCACCCCTTACTTCTACACACAAGCGCAGAAGAAATAAAGCATGAGTTGAGAAGATTGATGTTTTTTGGGGAAAAGGTAAAAAAGAAGGCCGCAAAAGCGACCGACTTTCCAGACGATTATTCACCGTCTATAGATAGCACCCCCGTACGCCACAAAATGAACATTATTAACAAGAAGCCTGCTAAGCCTCCTAATAATGCCCCTGGCAGCTGAGGGTTATTCTCTAGGAAGGTTTTTATGGCTTCCATTTTCCATCTCCTCGTCAGCTTTCGCCGACAGTGAGAGACCACATCCAAAATGGAGCGGTCTATTAAAAGACTAATCCATACAGGCATTAGTAAGTGGTCTTTAGCCTAAAATGAGAAAATACAAAAAATGCATTTAAAATTCAAAAAAGGTAAAGTATAGATTGAATATACTATAGTTTTATTGCAGAATTATGACAGAGCCAAAACTATTTCCAAATCGGTTTTCCTGATGTTGGTAGCCCTAGCGACTCCCACATGTCGGAGACTTTTTGCACAACATCCTCATCCATCGCGATTTGTTCACCCCATTCTCGATTCGTTTCGCCACCCATTTTGTTGGTGGCATCCATGCCAAGCTTGCCGCCTAAGCCGCTGACGGGTGATGCGAAATCGAGATAGTCAATGGGGGTGTTTTCGATGGTGACGAGATCACGCACGGGGTCCATGCGGGTGGACATCGCCCACATCACATCTTTCCAATCGCGGCAATCGATGTCATCATCCACCACAATCACAAATTTGGTATACATAAACTGACGCAGGAACGACCACACGCCCATCATCACGCGCTTGGCATGCCCCGCATAGGCTTTTTTCATGCTCACCACCGCGATGCGATAGGAGCAGCCCTCTGGCGGGAGCCAAAAATCGACAATCTCAGGGAATTGCTGCTGCAACAACGGAATAAACACTTCATTAAGCGCTTCACCCAGCACAGATGGTTCATCGGGCGGACGACCTGTGAAGGTACTGAGGTAAATCGGGTCTTTGCGCATGGTAATCGCGGTGATGGTGAAGGTCGGGAATTGCTCCACCGAGTTATAATATCCCGTATGGTCGCCATATGGTCCTTCATCCGCATATTCATCGAGGCTGACATAGCCCTCAAGTATGATTTCGGCGGTGGCGGGTACTTTCAACGGCACGGTTTTGCAATCGACCAGCTCCACTTTGCTGCCTTTGAGCAGCCCTGCAAATTGATATTCACTCAGCGTATCAGGCACAGGCGTGACTGCCGCCAAGGTCGTTGCAGGGTCAGCGCCCAGCACCACTGCGGCAGGAAGTGGCTCTGCTTTGCCGCCCGCTTTCCACCGTGCATGATGCTGCGCCCCACCACGATGTTTCAACCACCGCATGAGGGTTTTGTTTTTGCCCAATTTCTGCATCCGATAGATACCGAGATTATAATTATCTTGCCTTTCATCCGATGGCCCTTTGGTGACAACCAATGGCCATGTAATCAAAGGCGCAGGCTCGTTTGGCCAACAGGTTTGAATCGGCAGCATATCGAGGTCAACATCGTCACCCTCAAGCACAATCTCTTGACACGGCGCTTTGCCCGAGATGGTTTTGGGCTTCATATTCATCGCGGTTTTCAGCAGCGGCATCATGCCCCATGCTTCTTTCAGGCTCGCTGGCGGCTCGGGCTGACGCAAAAAGGCGAGCGTTTCACCTACCTCACGCAGTTGGTCGGGTGTACGCCCCATCCCCATTGCCACACGATCTACCGTGCCGAATAAATTCACTAACACAGGCATCTTAGACGTTGGGTTCACCACATTCTCAAACAACACCGCTGGCCCCTCTTCCGCCAGCAGCCGCGTTTGAATTTCCGTCATCTCAAGCTCGGTGGACACAGGCTCAGTGACGCGCACAAGCTTACCCTGTTTTTCCAACGCTTTGATGAAATCTCGCAACGAATTATATTTCACGACTCGTATTCCCCACTATTCACTCAGTAATGCTTGCAGCAAAGCTCTGTGCTTCATACACTAAAATTGAATTGAAGGAAAAACTTTATGACTGACAAAATTCAATATGCGAGCTTTTTTGGGCGTTGCGGCGCGACCATTATCGATGTCATTTTATTTCTCATTATCACAGGCATTCCCCTCACCATGATTTATGGCGACAACTATTGGGGTGATTTTGACGGGATGGAACAGTGCCTCTCGAACAATCAGCAATGTGAAGTGATGATGATGCAGTGCAAAAAGGATGAGAATGTATGCCCATCTGCCATCGCATCCTGTCAAACCGCAAAGACGCTCTGCACCGCGTTCGAGCAACAATATAAATCCCGTCCGTTTATTCATGGGGTGTGGGATGTGTTGTTGAAATTTGTGTTCCCATTTGCGCTCGCTATTTGGATGTGGAAAAAATACAGAGGCACCCC
>CALJMC010000016.1 GCA_937982385.1 uncultured Rickettsiales bacterium
TTGCGCCCGTACATCTTGCGTATCATTAATTTTTTGAATGAGTTTGGCATCCTGATCGACCAACACAACCTCATTGCCCTCACGAGCCAGTTGCTTAGCAATACTAGTACCCACCTGCCCCGCACCACAGACAATTACGCGCATATCACGCCTCTAACTTTATTATGATTGGTAGTCTTTATAGCAGGTGAAGAATGAGGTGTCACGTTTTAGCGGAAGTGGGCTAGCGTTGATTAGAAGAGCCCTTGGACTTATCAGTCGATTGAGCACTCTGCAGCATACCTTGAATCTCTTCAAGCTGTTCGATAAATGCCATGCCTTGATCATGAATCGCTTCGTATTTTTCATCTTCGAAATAGCCACATAATTTGGGTATAACACCCTCTATGACAGGCAGAACTTTTTCTACAATAAAGACATCTCTTTGTGAAACATCTTTTCTTTTAGCAAGATCACACCACACACCTAACGTGTATGTCATATTTCCAATAGCATGAGCAACAGTCTCGCATTCTATGCTACTCCTAGAATGTCTTAATTTACCTTCTGTCAATAACTCTTTGTTCTCATCGGTGTGCATCCATATCAACCCACTAATACCATCAACTTTATCTAAAAAATCTGGAACGCAGGCATTTAGAGCATCATCTAGTTTTCTTTCCAAACTTCCTTCTGGCGCTATTGTAGAAGAAGGTTTTTCAAGTTCATCTGACATATCATTCTCTATATTTTCTTATTTTATACGCGAATCATACCGCATTCGTTACATTTTGGCAAATAACCTCAAAAAATACTAAAAGATGGATTGCACTCCTAGTGTAAATAAAAAGCGGAAGCACGCACCGCCTCTATCGTTAGTATGGTTGTTAGTCTTTATAGCAGGTGTAGAATGAGGTATCACGTTTTAGCGGAGTTGCTGGGTTAGCGTTGTTTTGCTCCCCCCTTGAGGGGGAGCAAAACTAAGCAGACATCTTCTCATCTGAATGTATACCGAGCATCTTGAGCTTACGGTGGAGGGCGGAGCGCTCCATGCCGATGAAAGCTGAAGTTTTGGAGATATTGCCACCAAAACGTGCTATTTGAGCGGATAAATATTGACGTTCAAAAATCTCACGCGCCTCACGCAATGGCAGGGACATAATGTTAGTGTTATCGTCCATTTTCATCATACTAGATTGCGTCTCAAGCAGCTCAGGCGGCAGCATATCCACTTCGATATCACCTGCAGGCTTGTTGCTATTCATAATGAGAACCCATTCCACAATATTGCGTAGATGGCGCACATTGCCCGGCCAATCATAGGCTTGCAACACGGTCATCGCATCTTGCGTGAAGGCGCGCGTTGGAATACCAGAGGCTTCGGCAGCTTGCTTCATGAAATATTGACACAGCGACGGGACATCATCACGACGCTCACGCAAAGCTGGCATGTCCAAAGGCACAACATTCAAACGGTAATAAAGGTCTTCACGGAAGTTGCCTTGGCGAATCTCACCTTGCAAATCACGTGAGGTTGCCGCGATAATACGCACATCTACCTGCACTTCTTTAAGCCCACGAACACGCGTAAAACATTTCTTTTGCAACGCGCTAAGCAGCTTGCTTTGCGTTTCGCGACTCAAATCTGCCACTTCATCCAAAAAGAGTGTGCCGCCATGCGCGCGCTCAATCATACCCAGATGCGCTGCACCGCCCGCTTGCGATGCTTCTTCCACACCAAACAGCTCGGACTCAACTTGCGCCGGCGCGATATTACCTGCATTAAACACAACAAAGTTACCTTGGCTCCGCAAGGATTGCTCATGCAACTCACGCGCAACGATTTCCTTGCCAGTACCTTCTTCGCCGGCAATCAACACACGGCTATTCGTAGGGCCAACACGTTCAATCGTTTGCTGCACTTGCTGAATCGCAACGGAATCACCAATCAACTCTTCATCTTTAATACTATGCAACCGCAATTCTTGGTTCTCAAGCTTCAAGCGAGACACCTCAGTTGCTTTTTGAATCACATGCAATAATTTGTCAGCATCGAAAGGTTTTTCAACAAAATCCATCGCGCCCATTTTGATGGCTTGTACGGCAGTCTCAATGGTTCCATGACCACTAATCATCACGACTGGCAGGTTCGGATAGCGCTCCAAAGCAATTTCCAAAATCCCAAGCCCATCAAGCTCAGAACCTTTCAACCAAATATCCAACACCATAAGGCTTGGCACACGCTCTGCAATCGCGCCTAACGCCTGATCACTACTGCCGGCTTGACGGACTTCAAAGCCCTCATCCTTAAGAATTTCTGCGATAAGACCGCGAATGTCTGCTTCGTCATCTACTACAAGAATGTCCATGCTCATAAAACTGTTTCCTACTATATATAGTTGTCGTTTCGTACCCGAGGTGGCACATATGATGCTAGTTGCATAAAAGAGACATTAGACCTATGGATTTTATATTGCAACATTTAGTTAGTGATTTTTACAAAAATGTTACAGGAGCAGGAATTAGTTGTTAGGATTCGGGGGTTAGCGAGGATAAGAATGCGAACAGAACGTTCGCATCAGCCGTGAGCGCCGCGCCAGCGGCAGCGGAGCAACATGCAGCATGCATGGCTGCGAAGCCTTATAATCACATCTACAACGGCATAGCAATTTCTATGCGAGCACCGCCCGTTTCTCGATTTGAGATGGCAACGGTACCGCGATGATCTTCTAT
>CALJMC010000017.1 GCA_937982385.1 uncultured Rickettsiales bacterium
TAAGCGGCGGCCCTTTTTTCCGCTTGGGCAACGAGTTTGGTCATATCCAGCATGCGGCACGAGAAGCCCCATTCATTGTCGTACCATGATGCAATGCGCGCGAAATGCTCGCCCATAACAGTGGTGGCAGTGAGGTCAAAAATGCTACTCGCTGAATGATGTGTGAAATCGATAGAGACAAGCGGCTCATCAGAGGTGGCAAGCACGCCCTGCATCGCGCCATTGGATGCAGCAGTAATCGCATCATGAATGGCTTGCTTGGTCATTGGTTTGACTGATGTGAATGTGAGGTCAACAAACGACACATTAGGAGTCGGTACGCGAATGGCTGTGCCATCGAGCTTGCCTTTTAGCTCAGGCAGAACAAGTCCTAGTGCTTTAGCAGCGCCAGTAGATGTCGGAACCATAGAGAGTGCGGCAGCACGTGCGCGGCGCATATCAGAATGGGAAGAATCGACGATATTTTGATCACCCGTATAGGCATGAATGGTGGTCATAAACCCTTGTGCGATGCCGAATGTGTCATTAAGTACCTTTGCGACAGGCGCTAAGCAGTTTGTTGTGCATGAGCCGATAGACACGACATCATCACTCGCGCCAGAAGAGTCATTGTTCACACCAAACACAACGGTAGAAGTGTCATCCTTTGCTGGGGCGGATAGCAATACTTTTTTCGCACCTGCAGCAATATGTTGGCTGGCTTTTTCGGTGGTGTTGAACACGCCTGTACATTCGAGAACAACATCCACATTCAGCTCACCCCATGGCAAATTCTTTGGGTCGCGCTCATGAAAGACAGGGAAGGTGCTGTTACCAAAGGTCATCTGGTCACCATCAGCAGAAAGCGCGCCATTGAAACGTCCATGGACAGAATCATATTTGAGCAAATGCACATGTGATGGAGTAGGCGCGGGGCCGTTGACGGCAACAATCTCGATGCTGTCTTCATAGCCTTGTTCAACAAGTGCGCGCATGACGCAACGTCCGATGCGTCCTAGTCCATTAATTGCAATACGTGTGCGAGCCATAAGCTATACAGCTCCTTTAATTGCAGTGACAATGGCGTCAGTGGTGATGCCGAAATGTTTGTAGAGTTCTGGGGCAGGAGCAGATGCGCCGAAGCTATTCATGCCAACGAATAATCCTCTGCGACCAATATACTTATCCCAACTCATGCGAATGCCTGCTTCAACGGCGAGCTTCACAACGGAGTCAGCGCCTAAGACTTCATTTTGATAGGCATCAGTTTGCTCATCGAACAACTCACTACATGGCATAGATACGACGCGAGTCGGAATGCCATCTTTTTCAAGCTGTTCTTGCGCTTCGAGTGCCAAATGCACCTCAGAACCAGTGGCTAGCAACACAGCTTTAGGCGTTGCGGATGCTTCTTTTAAGATATATCCACCACGGCTGACGAGATTGTCTTTAGTATGCTCCAAACGTACTGCAGGCAAACCTTGGCGGCTGAGCGCCAAGAGTGACGGCGCGTTCTTCTCAGATACTGCCCATGCCCATGACTCAAGCGTTTCAATCGCATCAGCGGGGCGGAATACATACAAATTAGGAATGGCACGCAGGCTGGACACATGTTCAACGGGCTGGTGCGTCGGACCATCTTCACCAAGACCAATAGAATCATGCGTCATCACATAGATGGCGCGTTGTTTCATCAGTGCGCTCAGGCGAATAGACGAGCGACAATAATCACTAAACACAAGGAACGTACCGCCATAAGGAATGAATCCACCATGCAGTGCAATCCCGTTCATCGCAGATGCCATGGCATGTTCGCGTACACCATAATAGATATAGCTGCCTTTGAAGTTGCCGCGTGCAATCCCTTGCTGATCACCGACAAGCGTATTGTTAGAGCCTGTCAAATCAGCGGAACCACCAACCATGTTCGGCACTTCGCGTGCAATAATCTCTAAAGCGTTCTGCGATGATTTGCGTGTCGCTTCTTTTGGCTGAGTCGCTGCTAGCTCCATTTTTGCGCTATCAATGGCTTTGGCCAAGTTCTCAGGCAAGTCACCCGAAATCATACGTTCAAATTCAGCGGCTTTGGCAGGGTCGTTTTCTGCAAATTCTTCATAGCGTTTCGACCATGCTTCATAGGCACCTTTGCTGGCCTCTGTCGAAGCACGCCACGCCGTCAATATATCATCAGGAATCTCGAATGGAGCATGTGACCAACCAATTGCTTTGCGTGTACCTGCAATTTCATCCTCACCCAAGGGCGAGCCATGGCTGCCTGACGTACCCGCTTTATTCGGTGCGCCAAAACCAATGGTGGTTTTGCATGCGATGAAAGACGGACGATTGCTCGTGCGTGCTTGATGCAATGCTTCCAGCACGGCGACAGGGTCATGACCATCGATGGCTTGTGTATGCCAACCGCACGCATCAAAACGTGCGCATTGATCATCTGACACAGTTAGGTCAGTTGGTCCATCAATAGAGATGCCATTATCATCAAACAACACAATTAATTTGCTGAGTTTTAAATGTCCTGCCATCGATGCCGCTTCATGGCTGATACCTTCCATCAGGCAACCGTCACCAACAACTGCATAGGTGTAATGATCAACCAAATCTTCGCCGAAACGTGCTGCCATCATGCTCTCAGCCATTGCCATGCCAACCGCATTTGCAATCCCTTGACCAAGAGGGCCAGTCGTGGTTTCGATGCCTTCAGCATGCCCAAATTCAGGGTGCCCTGCTGTACGAGCGTTTAATTGGCGGAAGTTCTTGATTTCATCGAGTGTAATGTCTGCATAACCTGTCAAATACATTAGGCTATAGAGTAACATCGAGCCATGACCCGCTGAGAGTACAAAACGGTCACGATCTGGCCACCCAGGAAATTCGGGATTATGTTTGAGAACATTTGACCATAGCACCGCCGCCGTATCTGCCATACCCATCGGCATACCCGGGTGCCCCGAATTGGCCTTTTGTACTGCATCCATCGACAATGCTCTGATGGCATTTGCCATGTCTTTTTGTGAAATTTGAGCGTCATCTGAAATGGTGAGTGCGTGCATGTGCTTTTAAACCCCTAAGCGTAAGTCATTCCCGTAAGGTCAAGAACATACATCTTTCTTCCCGTTTGAAAAGAGGAAAGTTAACAAGAAAATAAACAGTATTTATATTACAGCGGTTTGCGTATAGTATTTAAAGGTTATAGATTAAAGTGCTTGCGAAGCTAAATTGATTTGGATAGGGTAAGCGTCTAAAAATAAGAGGCAAATATGACAACATCCATTAATCCCGCTGATATTCAAGCGCGTGCCGATGCGGCCGCCGATGCGGTGGCGGCTATTGTTAATCAACAATGTGCTACATCAGCACCTTCCATGCAGGTAACACAGGCGGCGGAACGTTTACAAAACAGTTTTTTGCAGCTTGCGGGTGCATTTGTACAGTCACTCGAAAATGTGCAGGCAGCAGACCCAGCACAATCCAGCTTAAGTGATGGGTTTGAAGAAGCGAAGCTTCTAGAGTCTATTGAAAAATGGCAAACACGCTATCGTGACATCGAAGAAGAATTTGACGCGTTCAAAGCACAATATGATGCGCTGACACGTCAATATAATCAGTTGGTCGATGAATATGATGTGTTGTCGGAAGAGCATGCCGCTGCTATTGATACGGCACGTGAGAAGACAGAAGCGTTTGATAGGTTGTCAGAGGCAGCCGCTCATGTGTCAGAGCGCTTGGACGGCTCTATTAGCCGCATTGATGCCATTGTAGAGGAGAGCGCAGCATGAGAAATATAGATATATCTGTAAACGGGCATAGTTATACATTGGCATGTGATGATGGTCAGGAACACCATGTTGAGCAGCTTGCGGGTGAGTTAGACAGCCGTGCGCGCCAAATTGCAGGACAAATTCCGACAGCCAGTGAGAATATGATCTTGGTGATGACCGCCTTGATGCTTGCTGATGAGCATTATGAATCACGCGGGGAAGCGGGTGACTTGCATGAGCAGCTTGCGAAACTCTCCGACGCATCATTTGATCCATCCTCCGCTGCGGCAGTGAGTGATGAGCAGATGCAACATTCACTTGCGTCCATGATGGATGAGGTCGCGCAACAGCTCGAGGGCATGACGCGTAGCCTTGAGAAAACTGCTTAAGCCCTTT